>CAZBDF010000171.1:0-1800 GCA_964490385.1 uncultured Lentimicrobiaceae bacterium
ACGTGCGGGAATTTAAGATGTAAGAAGACGCTTTCAAATCAAAAATCTGCAATCATTAATCGCCAATCAGAAATCAATAAATGGAAATCTGGTCGATAAAAATAGTTCAAATCCTATTTGGTTCTGTCCTACCCGCCCTGCCTTCGCCGAAATGGCTACATGCAGACAGGCGCTTCGCTATGGCAGGCGGGGCTCGTCCAGCTTATGGATAGGAAATATTCATTTAAGTATTGTGAAATTCAATCCCCGCAAAGGCGGGATTTCCCCACAGAACGGGACAGGCGCTTTGCTCAACATTTTATCATTATTAAACATGAGATATCAACCCATCGACCCAGAGTTATTTAAAAGCAACCGTAAGACTTTCTCCAAGAAACTCGAACCAAATGCAGTTGCCATTTTCAATGCCAATGACGAGTATCCCCGCAATGGCGATCAGTTTTATCCCTACCGGCAGCAATCCGATTTTTTCTATCTCACCGGTGTAGATCAGGAAAAAAGCATATTGCTCCTGGCTCTTGATCATCCTGAAGAAAAAAACAGGGAGATTTTGTTCCTCATCGAAACAAACGAACAAATTGCCATTTGGAACGGACACAAACACACCAAAGAAGAGGCAAGGCAACTTACAGGAATCGAAAATATTCAATGGCCCGATGCTTTTGAGTTTGTATTGAGGGATTTGATGGCCTGGTCAGAGAAGGTGTACCTAAACACTTATGAATATCCAAAATATTTCACCGAACTTTTATCGCGCGACCAGCGTATCGCAAAAGAATTGCAGGAAAAATTCCCGGCGCATCAATATCGCCGGTCGGCACCAATTATAATAAAGCAGCGGATGATCAAATCTAAGGAGGAAATCGCGCTCATCCAAAAAGCCATCGACATCACCGAAAAGGCATTTCGCCGGATGCTGAAGTTTGTGAAACCGGGTGTAAAGGAATTTGAAATTCAGGCTGAGATGGAGCATGAATTTATGATGAACGGGGCAAATGGCAGCGCATATCAACCCATAGTGGCGTCTGGCGAAAATTCATGCGTTTTGCACTATATCGAAAACGACAAAATGTGTGAAGATGGCGATGTAATACTATTTGATTTCGGTGCTGAATATGCAAACTACGCTGCTGATGTTTCACGGACCATCCCGGTAAACGGAAAGTTCAGCCCCCGGCAACGAGAATTATATCAATTGGTGCTGCGCGTACAAAAATTGGCTATCCGGCAATTGGTGCCTGGCAATACTTATGAGAAATACAACAAGTTTGTCAACCAAACAATGGAAGACGAAATGATAAATATCGGACTGCTAACGATAGAAGATGTGGCAAAACAAGATCCGGAAAATCCGCTCTACAAAAAATATTTCATGCATGGTACTGCCCACCATATTGGTTTGGATGTGCACGATGTAGTCGATCGTCACCAGCCATTTCAAGCCGGGATGGTGTTTACCTGCGAGCCCGGAATTTACGTGCGTGAAGAAGGCATCGGCATCCGAATTGAAAACAACATACTCATTACTGAAAATGGGCCGGTTGATTTAACGGCAAAAATACCGAGGGAGGTGGAGGAGGTTGAGGAGGTTATGAAATCCTAAATTCAAAGCACAAAACTCAAAGTTCAAAGTTCAAAGCTCAAAGCACAAAATTCAAAGCTCAAAGCACAAAATTCAAAGCTCAAAGCACAAAACTCAAAGCTCAAAGCACAAAACTCAAAGTTCAAAGCACAAAACTCAAAGCTCAAAGCACAAAACTCAAAGCTCAAAGCACAAAACTCAAAGCTCAAAGCACAAAA
>CAZBDF010000171.1:2014-8884 GCA_964490385.1 uncultured Lentimicrobiaceae bacterium
TCAAAGCACAAAACTCAAAGCTCAAAGCACAAAACTCAAAGTTCAAAGCACAAAATTCAAAGCTCAAAATACAAACTAATAAATTGTGTATTATATTAACTTTGTGTAAATATTTTCTCGTAGCTGATGTTTTTAAAAAAGTAATATTATGGCAATTTACGATCTAGAGGATAGAACTTATGATTTTGCTAAAAATGTAAGGGCTTTCATTAAGAAACCTAAAAAAACAATAGCAAATATTGAAGACATTAAGCAACTGGTCAGAGCGTCAGGATCGGTTGGTGCAAATTATATCGAAGCCAATGAATCAATAAGTAAAAAGGACTTTCTCTATAGGATTAAAATATGCAGAAAAGAAGCAAAAGAAAGTAGGTTCTTTCTCCGGCTTCTGGATACAAACAATGAAATTGATTTGGATAAAGAAAGAAACGGGTTGGTACAAGAGGCCATGGAACTAACTAAAATATTTGGGGCAATCATAAATAAATAAAGCACGAAATACAAAGCACAAAACACAAAACACAAAACTCAAAGCACAAAGCACAAAACTCAAATAAGTATTTGAAGATATTAATTTTGAGGTTTCTTTGGAATGATTATTACGTTAACAGGTTAGTACCGTTTGGATTTTGAATTTAGGATTTTGTGCTTTTCCATTTTTGAATTTAGGATTTTGAGTTTAGAAATTTATGCTTAACCCATTTCAAATTTTGGATTTTAATATTTGGATTTATTTTGGATTTTGAGTTTAGAGTTTTGTGCTTAGAAATTTATATTTATTATGAAGAATATCACACATAAAAATCATCCCGTCTCCTATAAAGACGAAGGTACAGGCCCTGCTGTGGTTCTCCTGCACGGCTTTATGGAATCACTGCGAATCTGGGATGAATTTGCGACAGTATTGTTAAAGTCATTCCGTGTAATCAGGATCGACTTGCCCGGCCACGGAGAAACCCCTGTGATGGATGAAGTGCATCCAATGTCATTGATGGCTGAGGTTGTAAAAACTGTTTTGGATGAACTTGAGATCAGCAAGTGTGTTATGGTTGGCCACTCGATGGGCGGTTATGTAACTTTGGATTTTGTAAAACAATATCCCGAATTGCTTTCAGGGATTTGCCTGTTCCATTCACAAGCTGCTGCCGATAATGAAAAGGCAAGAGAAAACCGGCGTCGGACAATAAATATTGTTAAGCTAAACCGGGCCGGGTTTATCCATCAATTTATCCCTGATTTATTTGCCCCATCGAATATTGAAAAATTTAAGGGTGAAATCCTGACCCTTCAAAAACAGGCTGCGGATACTTCTGCCGAAGGAATTATTGCCGCCCTCGAGGGAATGAAAATACGTCCTGGTAGCCTCGACTTTCTCATCAGCACAACACTCCCTGTACTGTTTATTGCAGGTAAAGAAGACCCCAGGATTCTACTACAAACCATTATGGCACAGGCAACACTTCCCGCCCACTCCGAAATACTGATGCTAAACGGCGTTGGACATATGGGTTTTGTGGAAGCAAAGGAAGAAACGCTTGGGATGATTGAAGGATTTGCTAAAAGGATGTTAGATTAGTTTCTTTATAGAATTTTATATGGAACTCTGATGACGCGGATGACGCAGATTATCACTGATTAGTAAATGATTAAATTTTTCATCGAATGGAACGCCTGCCCGCCGAAACGAAGTGAAGGCTGGGAATTACACAAATTTAACCTGCCTTTGGTAGGTGATAATGATAATTCGACTAATCAGCGTAATTCGATGATAATTATTTTGAAAAGTGGGAATTTGTCATGCACTCATTCATTT
Organism: uncultured Lentimicrobiaceae bacterium; assembly: GCA_964490385.1. Taxonomy (GTDB): domain Bacteria; phylum Bacteroidota; class Bacteroidia; order Bacteroidales; family 4484-276; genus 4484-276. The sequence continues at coordinate 3,828 of CAZBDF010000171.1, forward strand.
AGCTATCGCAAATAATATTTACTTTTATGTCATCTTAACCCAATCATTTCATATGCTTAAACATTTCGCCTTCATATTATTTTTTCTCGGAATAACATTTGGCGGTTTGTTTGGCCAAATCAGTAGCCATGGAAATATTGATTTCAAGCAAATCCAGCAAACATTTTATCAAAGTTTTAGCGGCATTCCTATTGACACAGCAGAATTTAGCAACTTTAAACAGTTCAAACGATGGGAAATGTTTTGGGGCCCCAGGCTGACGGGGCATGGTAATTTCGATACAGCCCTTGCCCGTCATAAATCGTTCCTTGAAACTTTTGAGCAAATTTATTTTAATGGTCAATCTGAAATTTCGAACTGGCAGGAATTGGGCCCCAAGGAAAATGGCCAGGGGGGCATTGGCAGGATCGACGCTATTGCATTTCATCCATCCGACACCAATACTATTTATGTTGGATGCCCTTCGGGAGGTGTTTGGGTAAGTTACGATGGTGGCCAAAGCTGGCAAAACCTTAACACCGACCATCAGCTACCCTTGCTTGGTGTATCTTCTATCGCCATCGACGAGGCTAATCCTGAAACTATCTTTCTTGGTACAGGTGATGTGGACAGCGAATATACGTATTCATCCGGAGTTTACAGATCAACTGACGCGGGCCTAAATTGGGAGATCGCAGGCCTGAATGATTTGGAAGTTCATTTTACAATCGCAAAAGTTTTACTGCATCCCGAAGATAATAATGTTGCATTTGCGGCAACTTCGCTGGGTATTTATAAAACAAGCAACCGCAATCATCAAAGCCCACTGTGGCAAAAGGTTTACCCTTCAGCTCCTGAAGATTTTGAATACATCAGAAATATTGCTTTTCATCCCTTCGACCCTTTAATACTTTATGCCTGTGGCATCGATATTATTTCTTCTACGGATAATGGCGACATCAATTCGTGGAATCGAATTGCTACATCACAAAATGGTTTGGATTTTGAAAACACACCCTGGCCCAATGAATTTAATGGCGAAGAGTATGTGGTAAGTTTAAATATGGCCGTCGCGCCGCAGGGTGATTTTTTGTATGTAAATTGTGTGAACAGGGAAACCGAGCCACCATTTAGCTGGCAATCGGCTACTTTTTATCACATGTTCAGGTATGATATTTTGAACGATGCCTGGGATGGACTTTCCATTGCCGGGTTGATTGGTGGGCCACGGGGTTATGGGCTTACTGCCGGCAGGAGCGAAATGGCCGTTTCGCCCCTTGATTCACGCCGCTTGTATTGTGCCGGAGTATGGCTTTACATGTTCAATCCCGACCTTCCAGTTATTCCGTGGAAACGCGTAAATTTTGAATCGCACCTCGATTTTCATGAACTGGCATTTTCACCCCACGAACTAAATGTGATGTACGCCGGTACTGATGGCGGCCTTTACAAAAAGAACCTTTCGCTCTTGCCTCATTTTATCGAAAGCGATAACGCATCGGATGGGACAAACAGAAAAAAAGAGTTGAGCCAAATCACCCGGGAGCATCCCACCATTGAACTGAACAATGGCCTGGGCATTTCGACGATTTACAATTTTGGCAGTTCCAAATTGGATCCCTACCAGGTATTGATGGGTTTCCAGGATTGCGGGATTAATTACCTGAAGAACGGTAACTGGCTTTCGCAAAAAAACCCTTCCGATGGCTTCCAATGCCTGATGGATGACAATGATATTGATTTGATGTACTACACTATTTATTCCCCTTCAAACGGCTCTTTGTACCGATCGTCAAATAACTGCTTTGATCCCACCTGGGAAAATATCTTGAATGCAAATACCCCGATAAACGAACAAGCATGGTTCGGGGCTTCATTGCTTGCCGATCCCATGAATACGAAAACCCTGTTCCAGGCAAGAATCAACCTTTGGAAAGCGGACGATGCCTCAACAGCCACGCTTTATGATTGGTATAAAATTACCGATGTAAACTCGCTAACTTCCAACTTGTGGGGAAACGACAATTGCGTGGTCTTTGCTTTGGAAATTGCGCCAACAAATCCTGATTACATTTATTTCACGGGTGTGAAAGTTGATAGTTGGGTAACAAATTTCGATGCAAACCGGGTATTTAAAACTTCCACTGGCGGCGGTACTTCTGCCAACAACTGGACTGAAATTACTCCCCGCACACCAGACAATCCCCTGGGAACGTATTTTATTACCGACATCGCGGTAAGCAGTTGGAACCCTGAAAAAATTTGGATTAGCTACAGTGGGTATCTCGAAGATTATAAAGTGAAGTATTTCGATGGTACGGACTGGACAAATTTCAACGATGGCCTCGAAAACATTCCGGTAAATTGCATTGTTTATGTAAAAGGAAGTAACGATGCCCTTTTCGCCGGGACGGATGTGGGGGTTTATTACCGGGATGCAAGCATGCCAGCATGGGAACCATTTATGAACAACCTGCCCAACGTAAAAATCAGCTGGCTCGAATTAAACTACACCAACAATAAGCTCAGGGCAGGTACTTTTGGCCGTGGATTATGGGAAAGCGATATTCCGAGAATTACTAAAATTGAAAATGATAATGGGAAGTATTCAAATAATGGAATTGAATTAATTCTAATAAAAGTTTTTCCAAATCCAGTTGTTGACGATAGGCTGACAATTGAATTAGAGGACTTCAATGACCATTTATTAATAAATAGAATTAATCAGATTGAGTTGGTTGTTTATAATTCTTTGGTAGAAAAAGTTTATGACGAGAAGATCAGTTTGAATAAAAGCGCAACAAGCCTTTCAACTTCAGGTTGGGCACCGGGCTTGTACCAAGCCATCATTTTTGAAAGTGGGAAGATGATTGGTAATTGTAAGTTTGTGGTAAGGTGAGAAGGAAAAGAAGGTATTTGGTATAAGGGAAATAGGGGAAATAAGGTTTATAGAGGAGGGAAGATCAAACATCAGACCTGAGACATCTGAATTTCATCTATCCAGCTTTGTTCATTCTGTGGAAATCTGTGTAATCTGTGGCGATCCCCCCCAAAAAAAAGCTCCCCAAAAATGAGAAGCTTTCCTTACAAAAATATTTTTATCAACCTTAGAGGCCTAATTTGGCTTTAACCAAAGGTAATATATTATCACTTGGATTTGCATACAAAAGCAATCCTTCGGTACTGTTAAAAATGTAAGTGTATCCTTTTTCTTTGGCAACATCTTCTACCGCTTTACGCGCTTTTTCGATAAGCGGTGCCGTTAGTTCCTGCTCCTTTGTAGCAAGGTCTTGCTGGGCTTGTTGGGTGAACTCTTCAATCCGGACCTGTAAATCCTGAATTTCGCGCTCTTTGGTTTGTTTGATAATATTCGACATAGTTGCCTGGTTGGCTTGGTACTCACCAAATTTGTTTTCCAATTCGGCTTGCATTGTGGCCATTTGGTTTTGTAAACCTGTAGCATATGCTTCGTAAACGGCCCTTACAGAATCCTGACCGGGCATGAGTGAATATAACTTGGCAAAATCAACATGCCCGAATTTTTGGCTTTGTGCGTTAGCTGCAAAAGTAAATGTTACCAATGCAAGGATTGCAAATAATTTTACTGTCTTTTTCATCTTATTGTATTAAAATAGTTTATTTTATTTTTTAAGTCGGCAAAAGTAATGTATTTCATTAATAATCAAATGATTTTTTTATCCTCCAGATTATTTAAAACCCATCTTATTAAAAAACAAAGTTTGATTTTCTTAGTGATAAATAGTTTCAGGCAGCTACTAATTATTGTCCGCGTACGCCCATTATGCTGCCAATTTGGTCGAGCACTTCGTCGCTGATGTCGTATTTGGCATTAACGTACATAATTACAGGGCCACTGGCCTTATCGAATACAAAGCCATAGTTTTTCTTAATGGCAATTTCTTCGATGGCGTTGAATATTTTTTCTTGAATGGGTTTGATTAACTCCTGGCGTTTTTTAAAGAGTTCGCCCTCAGTTCCAAACTTTGCGCGTTGCAACGCCTTTACTTCTTTTTCCTTTTCAATAATCTCACTTTCACGCTGACGTTTCATATCCTCCGGCAGCAAAACAGCATCAGCCTGGTAGATTTTATACATCTGATCTACTTCAGCATATTTTTCCTCCAACTCAGCCTGCCACTGTTGCGATAATTCATCAATTTCATTTTGGGCATCCTGGTATTCGGGGATGTTTTGCAGAATGTATTCGGTATCGACATAGCCGTACTTTTGGGCAAATACCGATCCAGCCGAAAATAAAAACAAAAGGGAAAAAATGGCGAACAGCCTGATAAGTGATGTTTGATTTTTCATGATTTTTCCTCCAAATATTAATTCACATTAAAATAATTGTGCTGGCTTATTACAAAATGCATTCCAAAAATTAAAAAACCGGAATAATGGAGTATTGGAGTGATGGAGTAATGCTATTTTTCTATCATTCCTGCATTCACACATTCATACATTCATACATTCTTTTACTAATCAATCGACTGGTTGATGGAAAAGTGGAACTGGCCGCCGTTGGCACCGGGAATACCGGGCACTTGGTCGAAGCCATAACCCCAGTCGAGACCAAGTACACCAAACATGGGCAAGAACACCCGTAATCCAACACCTGCAGACCTATACAACTTAAATGGATTGAAATCGGCAAAGTCCCTCCACGAATTTCCTGCTTCAAGAAAGGCGAGTGCATAAATGGTTGCACTTGGATTAAGCGATAAAGGATACCTCAATTCAAGCGTATATTTGCTATAAATGGTACCACCAAGTTGTGCATTCAAATAATAATCAGGCGTAATTGTTTCATTACCATAACCACGCATACCAATAAGCTCGCGGCCATCCAGGTTATTATAACCCGACAAGCCATCGCCGCCCAGATAAAACCTCTCGAAGGGTGTAACACCGATATCCTTGTTATAGGCAAAAAGAAAACCTAATTGGGTACGCGTGCTTAATACAAGATTACCCACAAGCCTGGTGTAAAAGTTGGCTTTTATTTTCCATTTATTATATTCAATCCACTTGTACTTTTCTTTGGGCTCCATAGTTGC
>CAZBDF010000172.1:0-8824 GCA_964490385.1 uncultured Lentimicrobiaceae bacterium
GAAACTGAAGCAGATAAACTGGGACTGATTTTTATGGCGATGGCCGGTTATAACCCTGGCGAAGCCATTGATTTCTGGACAAGGATGTCTCAGTTGGGTGGGCAAAAACCTCCCGAGTTTTTGAGTACTCACCCATCTGATCAAACACGGATACAAGACCTGCAGGCCTTCCTTCCCGAAGCGATGAAATATTACAAACGGTAATAGCTAAACAATTTAATCTTACGATTTTGATGTTAAACAACAAATGGAGCCTGAAAGGTAAAACCGCACTCGTAACTGGTGGAACTAAAGGAATTGGCCTCGCCATAGTTACTGAGTTTCTTGCCCTTGGTGCTAAAGTATTTATTGTAGCCCGAAGTTTTGAATCCCTTGATAAAACCATTGTTGAAGCGAAAGTCGATAGCGAAAAATTAGATGGAGCTTTGGCTGATGTATCGAAGGCTGAAGACAGGATAAGGGTTGTTGACTTAATTTCTGAGCGTTGGGGAAGGCTTGATATTTTAGTTAATAATGTTGGGACAAATATCCGCAAAAAGACAGAGGATTATTTAGAGGAAGAAGTTGATCATATTCTAAATACGAATCTTCGTTCAGCTTTTGAGTTATCCAGATTATGTTACCCGCTTTTAAAAACTTCCGGCCAGGGAAGTGTGGTAAATATTTCTTCTGTTGCCGGCCTAACTCACTTAAAGACCGGTGCAGTTTATGGAATGACGAAAGCTGCCATGAACCAGATGACGAAAAATCTGGCTTGTGAATGGGCTGAAGTATATATCCGGGTAAATGCAGTTGCTCCATGGTACACTGAAACTCCTTTGGCAAAGCAGGTTTTGAAGGATCAGGATTATTTGGATTCTGTATTAGACCGCACGCCCTTGAATCGAATAGGAAAGCCGGAGGAAGTTGCTGCCACAGTTGCATTTCTCTGTATGCCTGCTTCGTCCTACATTACCGGCCAATGCCTTGCCGTGGATGGGGGATTTTCTGTGTATGGATTTTAAAGTCAGATTTTATTCCAATTTTAAAAATGAACGTAGTAATGAATATTTAACTCTTTACTTCGGTCTTCTGACTTCCGACTTCAAGCCAACACGTATTTAGTTTGTTGAATTTTATTCGAAATCCTTCACCTTTATATTTCCAATGCACAGTGGTTTAGTTTATAATCTAATGATCCTGCTATCAAAGTTGAAGCTTTTCGTGTTTTTTATTTTGATAAGGTGAAAATCCTTGTGCGATGGATTGACAAGATAATTGTAATCCCCCTCAACAATAGCCGAAGGAACTTTAAAAATTAAAATTTTATTTTCCTTAATCCAGTCGTCCCCCATTTTTATTGTTGATGGATGATGTGAGGATTGATTCCAATTCATGGGTAAATCTGTTGTTTTAACTGAAAGAACAGGTATATTGTCTGGAATTTCAATGGTAACCATTTTGATATCGGTCGGAACGATGCTTAGTGGTAAATGCACTGCAAGTTCAGTTACAGCCAGTGCCCTCGATTCACTTGTATAAACTACTGCCAGGCCTTCGCTGTTCCATCGCCCGCCATATTTCTCAGCTCCTTTGCCCGAAAGGTCCTTGCTATATTGAGTTTTGCATAAACGGAAAACAATCATGCCAATATTCCATGTTCGATGCGGCCCAATTCCTGCTTGATGAGTTTGATGCCAAATGTGCTATCAAGCAGATCTTTGGGTTTCGATCCATCAAGTGCAATATTGTTAATATCCATCCATTGTGCATAATTTTCATCATTGCCAAAAACTGCAGCTCCATACTTCTGAAGTATAGTGATTTCGATGATCTTTTCGGCGTAGATAGGGCCAAAGCGCTTTTTTTCTTTTTTGTAGCGTTGCATGGTGCGTTCCGAAAGGTGTAAAAACTTCGACCAATCCTGAATATTAAATGGGCTCATACCGGCCAATTGGACAAATGAATCAAAATTGATGCCCTGCCTGGTTTTATAAATCAATGGCATAGGGCCACTTTCATTAGCTATCATATTAGATATGTCGTCGCTTGGTTCAGGATATTTCTTCATAATTCTCAATTATTGATAACCCCACAAATGTACGACATATTTCATGAATATCCCGACAATTGTCCAATATTTACATTTTTTAACATTTCATAACTTCTTGCCCGGAGAACTGTATTCTGGGTGTTTATTTACGAAAGTCAATTGAATAAATGCTCAACCTGTACAGGGTTGTTTCTCAACCAGATTCTTGGTTATTCTACAATACCCGAACTCTTACAAAGTTCTTTGTATCTTTTCAATACGCTTAGGATTAGGGTTCAAATTGCACACCCGAAACTTCTAACTTGCAACTGTAACCTGCAACTTGCAACCTGCAACTTGTAACCTGCAATCAGCAACCTGCAACCTGCAACCTGCCTGCCTCGCCGAAACTTGTGGAGGCGGACAGCTTCTCCCTAAATCAACCCTTTACGCTCAAGCATTGCATCCTTCTGTGGTGCCCGTCCGCGAAACTTCTTATACAATTCCATTGGATCCTCCGTGCCACCTTTTTCAAGGATGTTTTCACGGAATGCTTTGGCCGTTTCCTTATCAAAAATACTTGTTTCCTTAAATGCCTGGAATGCATCAGCATCCAAAATTTCAGCCCATAAATAACTGTAATATCCTGATGAATAGCCGCCGGCAAAAATGTGCGCAAAATACGGAGTACGGTACCTTACAACGATTTCGGGAATAAGTTTGATGTTTTGCATCGATTCGTCCTCAAAAGCCAAGGCATCCTGCACTTCAGTTGAAGTGAGTGTATGCCAGTCCATGTCAAGGTAACATGCCGAAGTATATTCAACAGTTGCAAAGCCCTGGTTGAATTTACTGCTGGCTTCCATTTTATCAATCAGTGCCTGAGGAATAGCTTCTCCGGTTTTGTAATGAAGTGCATACAATTTCAATACTTCAGGATCACCGGCCCAGTTTTCCATAATTTGAGATGGCAGTTCAACAAAATCCCTCGAAACAGATGTGCCCGAAAGCGAAGGGTAGGTACAATCAGAAAGTAATCCATGCAGCGCATGTCCGAATTCATGAAACAACGTTGAAACTTCATCAAAGCTAAGCAGAGCCGGAGTATCACCTGTTGGCTTCGAAAAGTTCATTACCATCGAAATTACCGGTGCAATATTTTCTCCATCCTTTTTAGACTGTTTCCGATAGCTGGTCATCCATGCACCGCCGCCTTTGCTTGCCCTTGGATGAAAATCCATATATAGAATTCCAATGTGAGATCCATCTGCTTCTTTCACTTCATAAGCTATGGCATCCGGATGATAGACGGGGATATCATCTATTTTTTGAAATTGCAAGCCATACAAATTGTCGGCTACTTCAAACATTCCATTCAAAACATTATTCAACTCAAAGTAGGGCCTTAACTCTTCCTCATCCAAATCGAATTTTTGCTTTCTGAGCTTTTCGGTATAATACCGCCAATCCCAGGGTTCAAGTTTAAAATTCCCACCATCAGCATCAATTAATTTTTGCAATTCTGCAGCTTCAAGCTGTGCGTTTACCAAGGCCGGCTCCATCACCTCATCAAGGAATGTATAAACTGTTTCAGGATTTTTTGCCATGTTGATTTCGAGGATGTAATCGGCATGGGTATCATAACCCAGCAATTTAGCACGTTCAACTCGCAGTGTTGCTATCTTCGAGGCAATGTCCTTATTATCGTATTGGTTATTGTTATTTCCACGGTTGATGTAAGCAGTAAAAAGAATTTTGCGCAAATAGCGCTTATCAGCATATTGAAGGAAAGGGATCATGCTTGGCTTTTGTACAGTGAAGAGCCATTTGCCTTCGAGGCCTGCTTCACTGGCTGCCTCGGCAGCAGCATCAATAACGGATTGTGGCAAACCACCCAGGTCTTTTTTGTCATCAACAAGCAATTCAAAAGCGTTTGTTTCGGCAAGCAGGTTTTCGTCAAATTGAAGCGAAAGCAACGAAAGCTCCTCATTAATTTGTCTCATCCTGTCTTTATCTGCACCTGTAAGCTCAGCACCATTGCGCGAAAAGCGTTTGTACGTTTTCTCAAGAAGGGTTGCTTGTTCTGTCGTAAGGTCAAGTTCATCTTTCTCGTCATAAACTGTTTTAATCCGTGCAAACAAATCCGCGTCCAGCATTATGTCGTCATAATGTTTCGTACGTATTGGCGAAGCTTCCTTCGCCAGCTGCTGCAACTCGTCGCTTGTGTTTGCCGATTGCAGGTTTCCAAATACATTGGAAACCTGGCGCAATAAACTACCGCTGTAATCGAGGGCTTCAATGGTATTTGCAAAAGTTGCCGGTTCAGGATTGTTTATAATAGCTTCAATTTCTTTCTGCTGCTGCTTGATGCCTTCCTTAATTGCCGGGATGAAATGTTGATTTTCGATTTCAGTAAAAGGCGGAACGCCAAAGGGAGTTGAGTAATTTGTTAAAAATGGGTTCATGTTTTCACTGGTTTTGTTTTGCTGTGTAGTACACGATGTAATAATAACAGTTGCCAGAACGAGTAATGTAGTTAACCTTTTCATTTTGTAGTGATTTTGATTTTGTATTTGACGCCAAAATTAGTCTTTTCGCAAACAATGTTTCCCATTGAAGGTGGAAAAATAGAAAGATGGGCATGGACATACTTGCAACCTGCAACTGTCCCTGCAACTTGTAACCTGTAACCTGTAACCTGTAACCTGTAACCCTCTTGTTTGATACTGTAAGGATTATGCGTACTTAATAGGTGTACTTTTGCAAATTCGTTTTTTTACCAACCTAGAAATATATCAATGAACGACATAAGAAACGTTGCCATTATTGCTCACGTTGACCACGGGAAGACCACACTTGTGGATAGGATACTTCACCAGGTTAAACTTTTTCGTGACAACCAGGATATGGGAGAGTTAATCCTCGACTCCAATGACCTTGAGCGTGAGCGTGGAATCACCATCTTATCAAAGAATGTTTCGGTGAGATACCATGGCACAAAAATCAATATTATCGATACTCCCGGCCACTCCGATTTTGGTGGTGAAGTGGAGCGTGTACTCAATATGGCCGATGGCGTGTTGCTGTTAGTAGATGCCTTTGAAGGGCCCATGCCACAAACACGCTTTGTTTTGCAAAAAGCCATTGCTTTGGGACTGAAACCCATAGTAGTTGTCAATAAAGTTGATAAGCCCAACTGCTCACCCGATGAGGTGCACGAAGCTGTGTTTGATTTGATGTTCAGCCTGGATGCCACTGAAGACCAACTTGATTTCCCTACTGTTTATGGCTCATCCAAACAAGGATGGATGTCGAACGACTGGAAGGAACCCACACAAGATATCAGCGCAGTGCTGGATGCCATACTCGAACATATCCCTCCGTTTAAAGAAAATGTCGGTACCCTGCAAATGCAGATCAGTTCACTCGATTATTCGTCTTACCTTGGTAGGATTGCTGTGGGACGTGTATCCCGTGGTAAAATTAAAATGGGGATGCCGGTTTCAGTTGTGAAAAGAGATGGCTCCATCACTAAATCTGTAATTAAAGAGTTGTACCGTTTTGAAGGATTGGGCAAAGAAAAAGTAAAAACCGAAATTGGATCAGGTGAAATAGTTGCGGTGCTTGGTTTGGAAAGCTTTGATATTGGCGATACGATTGCTGATATAGAAGCTCCTGAGGCAATGAAACCCATTGCTGTGGATGAACCAACAATGAGTATGTTGTTCACCATTAATAATTCACCCTTCTTTGGTAAAGAGGGCATTTATGTCACTTCACGCCACATTCGCGAACGCTTGTTCAAGGAAGTCGAGCGTAACCTGGCCATGCGTGTTGAGGAAACCGGTTCCCCCGAAAAATTGTTGGTTTTTGGCCGTGGAATTTTGCACCTTGCTATTTTAGTTGAAACCATGCGCCGCGAGGGTTATGAATTTCAATTGGGACAACCCCAGGTACTTATCAAGGAAATTGACGGTAAGAAATATGAGCCTGTCGAAAGTTTGACGGTACATGTCTCTGAAGAATTTTCGGGTAAGGTCATCGAAATCGTTACAAAGCGTAAAGGCGATATTGTAAATATTGAACACAAAAATGACAGGGTCGTACTTGAGTTCACAATTTCTTCCCGCGGACTGATCGGACTTACTAATCCTGTACTTACTGCTACCGAAGGAGAGGCTGTTATTGCGCATCGCTTCAAGGCATATGAGCCATGGAAAGGTGAAATCCAAAGCCGCCGGAATGGATCGATTATCGCGATGGAAACCGGAACATCCATTGCCTATTCAATTGATAAATTGCAGGATCGCGGACGCTTTTTTATCCATCCCATGGAGGATATTTTCAAAGGCCAGATTATTGGTGAAACCACCCGTGCGGGCGATATTGTAGTGAATGTTATTAAGACAAAGAAATTATCGAACGTGCGCGCATCCGGGACAGATGATAAAACATCAATTACACCGGCAACCAAGTTTTCGCTCGAAGAATCCATGGAGTACATCCAGGGCGATGAATATGTTGAGGTTACCCCAAAGTCGATCCGCTTGCGCAAAATCCTTTTGGAAGAGTATGATAGGAAGCGTGCGAAGAATAAGGAGATTTCCTAGTTTTAGATTTTTCGTTTGGTTCCCAGGTGTACTGTCCTCTTTATAGATATGATATTTTTTTTTTGGGCGGCGAGCGGGCCTGCCTAGCCGGCAAGGCTGGCTTTCCGTTTATAGTTGGTTTATGCCGGCTGTTTTTTGTAAGCTGTGCGTGGGCTTCCTCTGTCAGCCTACACCAGCCAACAAAAATATCTGCCGCCATTTCACCAAGCTACCACTTCAATCCCTGCCGCTGTCGTTTCCGCTCAAATCCTCCAACTTTCAATATATCAAACTGGATTATCAGAATCATTAAACTCAGTATAGTCTGCCCCGCTTCGGCGGGGAGTTTAGGTATTGTAGCCGATGTGAGAAGTAGTGTTTCTCAGCAACTCAGTATGAGTTGAGCTATTCGGTATCTTGCTCATTTGAAGTGTTGAACAATTAATAGCGAAACCTGTACCGGGTTTTTGTTGCCGTTTTGGAAATCAAATCACTACAATACCACAACCCGTACCGGGTTGCAGGTAATAGGTTTTCCGACCAGTAAAAAAAGACCGAGGAGTAATTGTCAGGAAGTTTTTTTTGAAGAAAACAGGAACGAAGAAGTTGCATGCAGATTTATAATCCACCTAGAAAGTTCAGACAACATTATTAGTTACATTTTACAAATATCTTCTGCAAGCTCCTTCAAATCCATCCCGCCAAAATTCCCGGAACTCATCATAAGCAGGGTAGCGTTTTTGAAATCCTGATCGCGAAGGAAATTTTCAAGTTCCGTGGCATCCGTAAGCACCAGCAAATCCTTGTTGCCAAATCCATCTTTCACGTCTTCAACAGTGATGGGAGGAAGCTTTTTCAGGGCAAGGGCATGTGGAGTGAAAAATACCACAGGAACATCTGCCCTGTCCATTGAACCCTGAAATTGTTCCAGGAAGTTTTTGCTTAGGCTGCTGTAGGTGTGCAGCTCCATCACTGCAACAAGTTTACGCTCTTCGTATAGTTCTTTAGTTGCGTTGATAGTGGCCTTTAGTTTTGAAGGAGCATGGGCAAAGTCTTTAAAGATAGTTGTGCTATCTGTCTTTTTCAAAAGCTCAAGCCGGTTAGCTGCACCTTTAAAATGCCTGATTGCACTGTAAAAATCAGCATCAGATAATCCGAGGCCATTACAAACTTTCCGCGCCCCGCTCAGGTTGGTTAAATTGTGTTTACCAAAAATCTCAAGAGGGATAGGGTCATTTAATGGATTGTGTACCAGCGGATATAAAAATGCTTGCCCATCCTTGTATTTATAAGTTGGGGTTCCGTAAGGCTCAACTTTTATGGAAGTGTCAGAGGCCGGATATCCAAAACATTCATCCACCAAAGTTGGCAGTTCATCATCATCTTTGTAATAAATTAAACTTCCACCCTTCTCAATCGAAAGCATAAACTTTTTGAATTCATTTAGGTAGCCGGAATATTCCGGAAAAACGTTGATGTGGTCCCAGGCAATTCCGCTGATGAGTGCAGTATGCGGTTTGTAATGAAGGAATTTTGGCCTGGGGTCGAGAGCCGAAGTCAGGTACTCATCCCCCTCGATAACGATGATGGGCGCATCCGACAATCTCACCATAATATCAAAGCCTTCAATTTTGGAACCTACCAGGTAATCGAAATCCATGTTATGGTATTTCAGCACATGCATAATCATAGATGTGATGGTAGTTTTGCCATGGCTACCGGCAACCACAACCCGCTTTTTGTTTTTCGATTGCTCGAACAGATATTCTGGAAAAGAATAAATTTTTAGGCCCAATTCCAGCGCACGGTCCAGCTCAGGGTTTCCCGGCTTTGCATGCATACCCAGAATAATGGCATCCAAATCTTTGGTGATCTTTTCGGGATGCCAGCCAAATTTTTGAGGGAGCAAGCCATATTTTTCAAGGTTTGCTTTTGCCGGATCAAAAATCTCATCATCCGAACCGGTAACATTATAACCCTTTAATTTGAGTGCGATGGCGAGGTTGTGCATTACAGCACCGCCAATGGCGATAAAATGGACATTCATATGCGTTTAGAGTTTTGAGTCCCGAAAAGTAGAAAATCTTTGATTTTCGTAACTTTTCGAGGATGCTCGAAAAACTATGAAATCAGAGATTTCTGGTTTTTCGGCATTTTGCGTTCAATTGAATCCCTTCTGAAAAGGGAATATTAAAATTTAAGTTTGGGCTAAAGCCCATAAAGA
>CAZBDF010000173.1:0-2945 GCA_964490385.1 uncultured Lentimicrobiaceae bacterium
ACCAATTATGTTTCCAAATGATTGATAAATAAATTGAATTATTTTTTTCTTATTCAAGGCAGAAAATCTTTGCATAGCCATAGCTACGGAAATATTTTCTAACGTAGAAGAAGAGAAAAAGAAAAAATTTGCATTACTCATTTGGGGGTATATTTGGTATAAGCCTTCATCAGCCAAATCCTTACACTTGCACCGAAGCTTCAGTGAAGGGGCATGGTGGCGGATGATGTCCGATATGTAATTTCCGATGTTCAATGTATGATTTTTGTACTGAAATTACCATGTTACCCTTTCAGGGTTGACATTCAACCATTAAGACTTTGGAAATCCCGAAGGCCCGCCTTGCCGCGAGGCAGGGATGAAATTATTATAGAAAAATTGAAAGCGGAATTAACAAAACCCTGGAAGGGTGACATTATGCGGTTCACAATAGGCAATCAAGAGATTGATTGTACCAATTCATTGGAAAAAGAAGGGTTGGAAATCATGTTTGCGTTCCGGCTATGCGCACCAGTAGGATTAGATTTATTCAATATTTACCAATAAAAGTAAGGTTTCAGGACAAGACACTATGCCTTATTTCCCCTATACACCTTATACCCCTTTCCCCTTTTCCCCCGCCAAAATCTTCTCCACCTTCACCTTATCAATTATCAAGCGGCGGCGCAGCAATTCAAGGTCGCGAAACTTTTTCTCTTCACGGGTATGTTTCAAAAAATAAATCGTAATTGTTTCACCATAAATATCCGCATCAAAATCGAAAATATTTACCTCGATGGTAAGCTTGTTTACATCCAGTGTCGGCCTGATGCCGATGTTGCTCATTCCACCGTACATTTTTCCGCGACACTTTATCCTTACGGCATAAACACCGTAGGCCGGGATAAGTTTATCCTTATTATCCATCTCAATGTTGGCTGTCGGGAACCCCAAAGTCCTTCCTATCTGGTTACCTTTAACAACAATACCACTTATCGAATAATGGTAGCCAAGTATTTCATTGGCCTCTTCTATTTGTCCTTCACCAATAATCTGCCTGACTTTTGAACTGCTCACTGCTGCATTTTTAAACTCCTGCAAGGGTACCTGTTCCACCTCGAAGAAATACTTTTCGCTCATCTCTTTCAAAAAACCCAGGTTCCCTTTCCTGTCCTTGCCAAAGTGGTGGTCGTAGCCAATCACTATGGTTTTTAAACCAAAAGGCTCAACAATATATTTTCTCAGGAAATCTTCGGATGATGTTTTTGCAAACTCTTTTGTGAAAGGAATAATGAGCAGGTGTTTGACACACATTTTGCTGAACACTTCAATTTTTTCGCTTAATGTGTTGATCGTTTTAACCCCTGACGCAGGATGCAACACCTGGCGTGGATGCGGATCAAAAGTGATAACAACACTTTCGCCACCACTGGCAATTGCCCGCCGGCAGGTTTCGCTAATCAACTTTTGATGGCCACGGTGAATGCCATCGAATGTGCCCACCGTTACCACTGCATTTTTAATTTCTCCCGCCTTGGGTATGTTATGATAAATTTTCAATCCTGATAATCTTTAATACTAAACCATCTTTTTTTCGATCAGATGTTCGGCAATTTGAACTGCATTTGTTGCTGCACCTTTTCTTAAGTTATCACTCACCACCCAAAGGTTCAACGTTTTTGGATTGGAAAAATCCCTTCTGATCCGGCCTACAAAAACCTCATCCTTTTCATGTGCAAACAGTGGCATGGGATAAAATGCCCTTTCGGGATCATCCTGTACTTCAATACCGGGCATTAATTTCAGCATTTGTGTTACTTCCTCCAGATCAAAATCATTTTCAAACTCCACATTTACTGATTCGGAATGACCACCATAAACAGGAACACGAACAACGGTTGCGGTGATTTGAATTTCGGGCGAATCAAGGATTTTCCTGGTTTCATCTACCAATTTTATCTCTTCGCTAGTATAACCTGTATCATCAAAGTTGCCGCCATGCGGGAGCAGGTTTAAATCAATTGTATGTTGATAAGCCCGCTCACAATCCATATTTTTACGTTCATTTTCCAGTTGGTTAACTCCTTTCACCCCGGAGCCGGTAACCGACTGATAAGTAGAAACTACAATCCGTTTAATCTTGTATTTCCAGTGCAAAGGTGCCAGGGCCAAAACCATTTGGATGGTGGAGCAGTTAGGGTTGGCAATGATTTTTGTTTGATCAGAAATTGAATTGGCATTGATTTCGGGAACAACCAGAGGGACATTTTTATCCATCCGCCAGGCTGAGGAATTATCAATCACAAAACACCCTGCTTCGGCAAAAGCTTTGGCCCACTGCAATGAAGTTGAGCCTCCGGCAGAAAAAAGAGCGATATCAGGTTTTTCACCAATGGCCTGCTGCATCGACCGGATTGTAATCTCTTTTCCCTTAAAAGAAATCACTTTCCCGACAGATTTTTCCGATGCCACAGGTATCAGGACATCCGGAAAAATCCTTCGCTCCTCAAGCACCTTCAGCATCTTGCGGCCAACCAGACCGGTAGCCCCAACCACAGCAATTTTCATTTGTTATTCGTTTTGAATTTCTACAAAAGTAGTACATTTACACGTTTATAAAAATATTAAGCTGAAGCAGATGTACATTGATGTTACAGTTAAAAATTATTCGTTTAATCCGCGCAACCCGCGTCAAAAAAAGAGTTGTAAATATTAATGATGTTGTTAAAGACGCGGATAAACGCTGATTGTGGGGATATAACTGTCAGACAGTTTGGGCACAAATTATATGACAGTGTCAATTGATACTTGGTCAAACAATGAATTAATAACCAGGCAACTGTCTGACAGTTTCTTGTAAAAAAATCGATATGAAACACTTTATCTACTTGATTTTATTCATCCCCGTATTTGGCCTGTCGCAGGTTTATGATGATTTCAGCGATGGTGATTTCACAAATAATCCT
>CAZBDF010000173.1:3045-8774 GCA_964490385.1 uncultured Lentimicrobiaceae bacterium
GAAACAGAATGGCGATTTTGGATCAAACAATCTTTTAGCCCATCGGCAAATAATAATGGGCGTTATTACCTGGCCAGCGACCAGTTGGATTTGAAAGGCCCACTAAACGGATATTTCCTTCAGTTTGGCGAAAGTGGCTCATCTGATGCTATTGAACTATTCAGGCAACAGGGCGAGGAACTGACCACTATTTGCCGGGGAACCGAGGGCTTTATCAGCACATCCTTTACATTAAATATCCGCGTTAGAAAAGATGCAAGCGGAAACTGGGAACTTGGTGTGGATGAACCGGGCAGCGGCGCCTACGAAATCCAGGCCACCGGATTCGACAATGCCATCACCTCTTCGGCATACCTTGGTGTGTTTTGCAAATACACCGCCAGCAATGCCACAAAATTTTATTACGACGATATTTATGCCGGCCCATTGGTGATTGATACTGATCCGCCGGTTTTGACTTACCTTTCTGTTTCGGATAACAAGCAACTGGACCTGTTCTTCGATGAAGCAGTAAGCCTGAATTCGGCAAGCAATGTTCAAAATTATTTAGCGAACAACAACATTGGAAACCCAATTTCGGCTATCCGCAACAGCGAAAACTTTGCGCTGGTCCACCTGGTTTTTAATGATCCATTCCCAAACGGCCAAACCAACACCCTTACGGTCGATAATATTTCGGATCTGGCTGGAAATATTTCGGGACAAATGAGTGCTGATTTTGCCTGGTTTACCCCGGCTGCTTTCGAAATTCAAATTAACGAGATCATGGCCGATCCCACACCTCCGGTTGACCTGCCCGAATTTGAATATGTGGAATTATACAACCGCAGCAATGTTGAGGTAAACCTTGATGGCTGGAAACTTTTTATTGGAAACACCGAAAAGGATTTTGAAAATGTTTCGATCAAAGCCAATGATTTTCTAATTCTTGCAGATGATGAAGCCGCAGGTTCCTTTACCTTTTTTGGCGATTTTTATGGTTTCTCCAGTTTCGCTTTAACTAACTCAGGTCAGGTGCTGGTTTTGAAAGACCCTTCAGGTGCAATCATCCACAGCGTACAATACACCGATGAATGGTATCAAAATCCTGCGAAAAAAGATGGAGGCTGGTCGCTTGAGCAAATTGATCCTGAGAACCCTTGTGGGGGCATCAACAACTGGGCGGCTTCGGTAAGCCAGTACGGCGGCACACCGGGATCACCCAATTCAATCCTTGGCCCCAACCCTGATATTATTTCCCCAACCCTCGACAGGGTAGCTATCCTTGAATTGGATCAGATTCAATTGTATTTTTCGGAGCCCATGGACAGCACGGGGCTGAATAATCCAAATGCCTACGAAATTGACAGGGATATTGGGATTCCAATGGAGGCAGTTGCTGTTGTACCAAATTATGGATCGGTAATCCTCAGCCTGGGACGGGAGTTAGAAGCAGGGTTTATTTACACAATTTTTGTTGACAGCGACTTTTACGATTGCAGCGGAAACCTTCTGGACGCAGCAGGCGGTTTGGAATTTGGCTTGCCACAGGAAGCAATTGCGGATGACATTGTTATCAATGAATTGCTTTACAATCCAAAAAACGATGCGGTGACAGGTGTGGATTATGTTGAAATTTACAACCGTTCCACTAAGATCATCGATCTTGCCCAACTCGTACTTGCTACCGAAAATGAAGAAACCGGTGAAATGGAATCGGTGAAGGATATTTCGGACGAAGGTTTTCTGATGTTTCCCGAAACTTACCTGGTTTTAACCACCAAACCGGATGTGGTAAAGCAGCAGTATTTTACTGAAAATCCCGATGGTTTTATTGCCATGAATTCCCTCCCAACCTACAGCAACGATGGTGGAATTGTGGTGCTTGCCACCCGTGGGCTCGAAATAATCGACCGCCTTGTGTATGACGATGACATGCAGCTTCCTTTGCTCAACGACAGTGATGGGGTTGCACTTGAAAGAATCAATTTTGAACGTCCGACCGATGACCGCACCAACTGGCATTCGGCTGCCGAAACCTATGGCTTTGGTACACCTGCATATAAAAATTCTGTTTATTCTGAATCACAACAAATTGACGATCCAATAACCGTAGAACCGGAAGTATTCTCGCCGGATAACGATGGCAGGGACGATGTGCTGAACATCAATTACATTTTCGCTTATCCCGGCTACACCGCCAACATTGTAATTTTCGACCAGCGGGGCAGAAAAACGCGGCAGTTGGTCAACAACGAATTATTAGGTACCGAAGGCACCATTTCATGGGATGGCATCACCGACGACAATCAAAAAGCAAACATCGGCATTTACATCATCTATATCGAGGTTTTTGATTTGGATGGAAATGTGAAGAATTACAAGAAGACAGCGGTGCTTGCAGGGAATTTGTAGAGGTTGAAATTTAGGGGGTTGGGATATAAACAAGTTTCCGGGTAGAGCGGTTCGTTACCTCCCCGCTCCCCCACAGCCCTTACGAGCGGCTTTCTCCCGAAGCCTCGGGATTCCTCCTAATTCGGCTTCGCTCAAAGATAGCTATGATAATTGTAACAATGTGGCAAGAAAGAATAAAGGAAATCCTCGTAGAGGATTCATAAATACAGGCAAGGGAGGTAAGTGTGAAGTTTGTTGTACACCCCTTCTCATATATGGGTCAAAAAAAAACCGTACCCATGAATGAAAATCATTCACGGATGCGGTAACTTTTATACTGCGACTATTGTTTAGTCGGCTTCAATAAATGGAATTTCTATTTCTTGGTTTTAGCTGCTTGAACAGGTTTTACCGGATAATTATACATAATAGCTTTTACTGCCTTTTGTACATTGTCTTCGCGGGTATTTACGTCGTCATCCACAGTTTTTGAACCTACACCCTGCCAGATCAATTTTTTGTCCTTGTGGTTGAAAACATCAATTACCAGCGTTCCCACCAGGTAATCATACTCTTGATAGCTCGTTGAAGCGTATCCATATCCCCAGCCCCAGCCCGGGCCATATCTATAACCATAAGGGCTGCCGCCATAGTAGTTGGTGTAGGCATTAACACCTTTTTGCTGGTCGAATTGGATGAAGAGCGAAACGGTTAGGTCGCCACCACTTTCAACGAATTTTAACCCTCTTGCCCCAAGTTCAACTGCAACTGCATCTTCAATGCGCTCCTGGTCAAAGCGGTTAAGCACCTTTTCACTGTCCTTTGCCCAACCATAGTAGGAATAGGTTTTAAATTTTGTAAAATCAGCTTCTTTATCGTAATCGAAAGAAACAGTAACTTTTGGCGAACATCCGGCAATAAGAATTACTGCCAGTGCAGCCATGATAAATAGTTTAAATTTCATGTTAATAGTGTATTAGATAATAATTTTGGTTCTACCACCAATTTAATGAATATGAATTATATGAGAACTTATCTACGCTGACAATCAAAACCTGGAGTGCTGGAGTAATGGAGTATTGTAACTTGGAGTGAACAAACTTTACTCCACCACTCCATTACTCCATTACTCCAATATTCCATCTTTCTACTAATTCAATAAAAAACCTTATCCATTATAATAATAGTAAACCCTTTAGTTTAATTTTCTTGTTCATTATTTTTTTGGCTGGCAAATTTACCCACCAGCATAGCAATAATTATTGCAATGTATAGCTGGCCGCTGATACTTGTTAAAATAGCCAGCGATTTTGAAAAAGGCATTGTTGGTACTATATCTCCATAGCCCAAAGTTGATAAAGTTACCAGTCCGTAGTATAAATATACACTAAAACTATCAACCTGATTATTAGTATCTAAAATCAAACCCTCGGGGAACTTAAAAGCGTTTGAATCATACAGCATAGCAACAGCAAGCATTAAAGAGAAAACAAAACCCAATAACAAATAACCATTTATTGAATCAAGGATGACCTTTGTGTTGACCTTTTTAGAGTTGGCTATCATGTAAATTAAATTGAAAACGATGTACACAAAGAAAACAATATTCAGGGCTTTCGAAATATATGAGAATATTGTTAAATTCATCCATGTTGACCCCAATTCAAGTATCATAAGCACAAAAGCAGTAAAAAGTATTTGTTTACGGTACTTGTCCATGGTAAGGGCCGCGTTGATGTAGATCAGTGTAAAACAGTAATCGTACATCGTACCATGCCACGAAACAGGGAAAAAGCTGATAAAAAACATGGTGAAAACCACCAGGGTCAGCAAGGTGTAGTTAAAAATGATCTTATTGAATGAATTAAAAATACCCATATTTTTTGGCAAAGATAAACCCTAAAACCTGTATTTCAAAAAGCTTTTTCGAAATAAATCAAAACCAGGTTTTAATTAGGGCGTGTCCATAAAGTCAGTGTTTTTCCGTTGCCCCCGTAGAGGAAATACTTGATTTGATATTTCCCGTCCCCGCCTTTTCGCTGTTACTGCCGCAGGCAGTAACAGCGAAAAGGCGGGGGTTTTTATACCATCATTTCAACCCCCGGCTTAAATGCCGGGGCTATGGATATCTCAATGAAATTTACTTTAGAGACAAACACTAATTAGTATTGAAAACCTTATTAAAATCATCCCTCATGCTCACCACGTGCCAGCCTTTTGCGTTTGCATCTTCAATCGCTTTTTCGGTGCCATGCATGTAAACATATTCACGTTCTTCATCGTCGTGGTGGACGAGCACTGCCATCGAAGGACCATCACCTGACAAAGTATATTCCATCATTTCGTAGTCGCCATCGGAGTTTCCTGCAGCAAAAATTGGTTTTTTACCGATGTGTAGCTGGATGTTGGCAGGTTTAACGTATTTGTCGTTGGCACTATTGATTTCGTTGGTGCGAATCACCCTGGGGCCTTTGTCATCAGAAACATATTCATATTTCACATTTGAACCAACCACGTTTTCCGGAGGGATATTATATATTTCCTCCGAAGCCGAGCGCAAAAAATCAATCTCACCTCCGGTAACGATGAAGACAGTAAAATCATTTTCCTGTAGGTAAGTTACCAATTCAACCATGGGCATGTAGGTAAGATGTTTATAAAGCATATTGTAGCGCTGATGCATGGCGGTATCTAAAAACATCCATGAATCTTGTGAATAATCATCTACGTCCTGCCCCGCATGGGCCGCGAAAAGTTCTTCGATGAGTTGAAAGGTATTATACTTTTTCAAAACACCCATGTCACCTTCAATAAGCCCTTTATACAATTCATTTTTCAAAAGCTCAGGATTAACTTTTGCTTCTTCTTTCAGCCAGGCCATTTCAAATTCTATGGGGACGTAAAGAGGTTTTTCAACCCAAAGTGTCCCATCGTTATCAAAAACTGCAATACGGTCTTCGATGGGGACAAAGCTTTTGGAGTTAACGTCAGTTACCTTGTTTACAAAATCCAGGATGGCTGTTTTGTTTTCGCCTTCATTCCACGTTGCTAAAGGGTCACCAATAACTTCTTCTGAAGTCTCTGGGATCTGTGTGCAAGCCCAAAAGGAGCTTACAATTAGCAAAGCCAAAAAAAATCTTTTCATTCTATATTCATGTTTAGATATTTAAAAAAAATCAGCCGGAAAGACCTCTACTGGGCTTCCGGCTGATGATCATTCATATAATCATCAAATTTGCTTATTAACAAATTATCAAATTAAAGTTTCTTTTACTGTCCATTATAACCTTTTTCAAGCTTTTCCATCACCTGGTCGAGGCTGAATGAAGCTGCTTTTTGCCTTGGTGGATAATCCA
>CAZBDF010000174.1:0-8771 GCA_964490385.1 uncultured Lentimicrobiaceae bacterium
AAGGTCGAGGTAGGGCAGAAGGTAGAAATTGCATCGGGGCCCATGGAAGGGGTTTATGGTGAAGTAATCAGGATTGGAAAAGAAAAGATACTCCTGCGTATCGAACAGCTATCGATGTCGCTGGTTGCCGAAGTAGAGCGTGGAATGGTAAGGCAGGCAGGGAAATGAAAATGATAAAACTGTAAAGGCGGAGGGCATAGAGCGGAGGGCATAGAGCGGAGGGCATAGAGCGGAGAGCATAGAGCGGAGAGCGGAGAGCATAGAGCGGAGGGCATAGAGCGGAGAGCGGAGAGCATAGAGCGGAGAGCACCATAACTGACAAAAGCAAGCTCGAAGTTTTCCGATCAGATTTTTAGTATTTGTAGTTTTTCATTTTCGATGGAGGTTTTGTTATTGATATTGGAACTTCGAACGGCTAACAGCGGAGAAGAAGGAACAGTCAACGACAACAGTCAATAGTCAACAGTCAATAGTCAACAGTCAACAACAATAGTCAAACGCCCAACGCTCAACGCCAAACTCTGAACTAAATAGTGCCTGTCCATAAAGTCGGGTGTTTGCTCTAGAAAGTTCAAATTCAAGGCGTGTGAAAAATTCAAACCGCAGAATACTAATGTATTTGAGGATTTGGATTTTGAACAACAACGCAGAAGTTGGACTTTATAGACGAACACTAAATAAATGCTGAACTTCGATAGCATAACCGTACTTTTAGTCATCCTGTTCATTATCTACTCGCTTTATACCGAGTTGATAGGCCCATCGTTTACCTTTGTTACCGGCATTCTGGTCTTGGGTTTGTTTGGGATATTAAGCCCATCGGAGATTTTGAGTGGCTTTGCCAACGAGCAGATCCTCATCATTCTGATGTTGTTGATGATTGGGGAGATGATTAGAAGTACCGGAGTGCTTGAAGGTTTTTTCGACAGGATATTCAGTAAGGCCACTACTTACAAAGGCTTCCTGGGAAGGATGATTGTAAGCATATCTGTGTTTTCTGCATTTCTAAATAATACACCACTGGTAGCTATCTTAATGCCCTATGTCAACACATGGAGCCATCGCCACAACATCAGTCCTTCCAAGCTATTGATTCCCTTATCGTTTGCGGCCATTCTTGGCGGATGTGCCACACTAATCGGTACTTCTACCAACCTTATTGTTAACGGCCTTTTGCAGGCTCAAACAATCATTCCCGGTTATCGGACATTTGATATATTTGATTTCGTTTATGCAGGTGTTCCAATGATATTTGTCGGCCTGGCATTTTTATTTTTATTCAGCAAAAAATTGCTGCCCGACCATAAGGATGTACTTGAAAAATTCGCAGAGAATACCAGGAATTATCTGGTGCAAACCCGCATCCGGACAGATTCAATATTGATAGGCAGCACTGTTAGGGAGGCAAAGCTGAGGAATTTGGAGGGGCTTTTTCTCGCTGAGATTTTAAGGGAGAATACGACGATTACACCAGTCAGTCCATCCGAAAGATTACTACCTGAAGACATACTTGTATTTGCCGGCGAAACCAATACCATTGCAGATCTGGTAAAAACCAAAGCCGGATTGGAACTGGCCGAAATCGGAATGTTTTCCAGGAAAGCACACGCCGAAGCTATCGAGGTGGTCATCTCGTATAATTCAACCCTTGCCGGGCGCACAGTTAAAGATACAATGTTCAGGAGTAAGTTTGATGCTGCTGTAATTGCTGTTCACCGGAATGGGGAACAGATTACCGGAAAGATTGGCCAGGTGAAGTTGAGGCCCGGTGACGTATTGCTCCTGGTTGCCGGCCCCGATTTTAACAATAATAGTAAGCAGTCCCAGGACTTTTATTTGATTTCCAGGGTGAAAAACTATCGACGATCAAAACCTTATGAGCCGATATTATTGATTGGCGGACTGATCGTTTCTATACTTCTGTCGGCACTAAGTCTGGTGCCCTTATTTCTGTCGCTTGCCATACTCATTACAGTTTCCTTATTGGTTAAAATTATTAATCCCAAGGAACTGCCGAGGAGCATCGATTTCAACCTTGCCATTATTATTGCCATGTCGCTGGCATTGGGGCAGGCCATGACAAAAACCGGTGTAGCCGCGCATATCGCCGACTTTTTAGTGTATGTATTTATGCCCTTTGGGGTTTTATCCGTAATGTTTGGCATTTATATTATCTCTGCGTTGCTTAGTGCATACATTACCAATAAGGCAGCAGTTGCTATTTTGTTCCCTATTGTGATGACCATTGCCTTGCAAATGCAACTGGATCCACTACCATTTATCCTTGTAATGACCTACGCAGCGGCAGCAAGCTTTTTAACACCCATTGGCTACCAAACAAATCTGATGGTATATGGCCCCGGCGGATACAACTTTAAAGATTTTTTTAAAATT
Organism: uncultured Lentimicrobiaceae bacterium; assembly: GCA_964490385.1. GTDB lineage: Bacteria > Bacteroidota > Bacteroidia > Bacteroidales > 4484-276 > 4484-276. The sequence goes on from CAZBDF010000174.1 coordinate 2,395, forward strand.
GGTTTCCCCCTGACCATACTTTATATGGTGGTTTCGGTGATGATCTTGTATTTTATGTTTGTACATGTTTATTAGGCGAAGGGACTAGAGCTTAGGGCTGAGATGGGTGTACGACAAATTGCATTCTTACTCGAAATAAGTAGGATTTAAGTATGTTTTGGCTCCAGGGGAGCCGAATATTGGTGGAAGATATTATCCTTATAGAAAAGGGCGCCACGTAGTGGTGCGATATATTTTCTCCTTTATTGTGAAACATTCTCCCAAAGTGACAGGCTGTACCTCTGGCGCGGTTATGCCTGATAGTCTGGGATATTTACCAACATTTGGCCCCGCTGGGGCCGGACAATTAGCTTTGATCTATTATGATTTGAATTGTAGGGTGTTGAGTACAATTGATCCGCGCAGAAACTTTACTGTGGGATTTGTCGTGCACCCGCTGAGATTGGGGAGGTGTGTATGATTTGGGGAAATTTTAATGGAAGAGTCGATTTTAAGAAGAGGAAAAGATATCGAGGTCAAAATAGTGTATGGCTTTTAGAAATCAAATTGCTTTCGGTTTAAGGCAGATTCTTTTTCTTAGCCCTCTGCCCTCTGCCCTATGCTTTTGGCTCTTTGCCCTTAGCTCTCAGCCCTTAGCTCTCAGCCCTAAGCCCTCAGCCCTAAGCCCTCAACCCTTAGCTCTCAGCCCTAAGCTCTCAGCCCTAAGCTCTTTGCTCAAAACAATTTGAAGTAACAAATTATTTGAACTATATTCAATCATGATAAAAACAAAACCAAGCACATATGAACCCAACAAAGAACATATACCCGGTGTTCGATCAGATTCTTACCCGGGAAGATAAAGAAAGATTATTGCGGCAAAATTCAAAAACAATTTGGTTTACGGGGCTTTCTGGTTCGGGCAAAACCACCTTGGCTAAGGAATTGGAAAAAAGATTGAATTACAATGGATATCTTACCCAAATTCTTGATGGCGACAATATCCGTAGTGGAATAAACAACAACCTGGGCTTTAGCGAGGAAGACAGGATGGAGAATATCCGTCGTATCTCCGAAGTTACCAAACTGTTGATCCATAGTGGTGTAATTACCCTCAATAGTTTCATTAGCCCAACCAGGGAAATAAGGCACAGGGCAATGGAAATCATTGGAAAAGAAAATTTTATAGAAATATTTGTAAGTACGCCACTCGAAGTATGTGAACAACGCGACACCAAAGGGCTTTATAAAAAAGCACGCGAAGGGAAAATAAAGAATTTTACCGGCATCGATTCGCCTTTCGAAGCACCTGAAGATGCAGACATAGATATTGATACATCCAAGTTTTCGACAGAAGAATGCGTGGAACAAATCCTAAAAATAGTATTACCTAAAATAACATATTGGTCATGAGTGGATATAATTTAACCAACTTAAAAGAACTCGAAGCCGAAGCCATCCATATTATCCGTGAGGTTGCGGCAGAATTTGAAAACCCGGTGATGTTGTATTCCATCGGCAAAGATTCATCGGTGATGGTACGCCTTGCCGAGAAAGCATTTTACCCCGGTAAGGTGCCCTTCCCTTTAATGCATATCGACTCCAAATGGAAGTTCAAAGAAATGATAGATTTCCGTGAACAATATGCCAAAGAAAAAGGCTGGGACCTGATAGTGCATCACAATAAAGAAGGTTTCGAATCCGGTGTAGGGCCATTTACCCATGGAAGCAAGGTACACACTGATATCATGAAAACCCAGGCTCTGCTCGAAGGTTTGACCATGCATAAGTTTGATGCTGCCTTTGGTGGCGCCCGCCGCGATGAAGAAAAATCAAGGGCCAAGGAACGGATTTATTCCTTCCGCGACCGCTTTCATCAATGGGATCCAAAAAACCAGCGACCCGAACTTTGGAACATCTACAACGCCAGGGTACACAAGGGAGAATCCATCAGGGTATTCCCGCTTTCCAACTGGACAGAACTGGATATCTGGCAGTACATCAGGCTCGAGGAAATTCCGATTGTGCCATTGTACTTTGCAAAGGAAAGGCCAATCGTGGAATACAACGGTGCTTTGGTTTTGGTTGACGACGACCGCGTGCCAAAACAAATTGCCGAAACAGCAAAAATGAGAATGGTAAGGTTCAGGACCCTGGGTTGCTACCCGCTTACCGGCGCCATCGACTCTGAAGCTGATACCATCGAAAAAATCGTTGAAGAGATGATGACCGCCACAGTTTCCGAACGGACCACCCGCGTCATCGACTTCGATTCGGAAGGAAGTATGGAGCAAAAGAAGAGGGAAGGGTACTTTTAAGCACCAAACCAAAACCCAAAAACCCAAAACCCAAAAACAAAATTCAAATAAATCTCAATGACCAATATCTAAATCCCAAACATGGGATCATGGTAGTCCAGGTGTGTTTTATTTAGAGACTAAGAGAAAGGGTATTTATAAGCTCCAAAATTCAAAGCTCAAAACTCAAATAAGTACCAATTATTAAATTCCAAACAAAAGATGCCCATAGATAATAAACCCTACGATTTGGAGGAGAGGACTTTTCTATTTGCCAAACGAATTAGGTTGAATGTCAAGAGCTTTCCCAAAACGATTGCGAATATTGAAGATATTAAGCAATTGGTGAGGGCGTCCGGTTCAGTTGGAGCAAACTACATTGAAGCTAATGAGTCATTGAGCAAAAAAGACTTTTTATTTCGTGTAAAAATTTCCAGAAAAGAAGCAAAAGAATCAGTCTTTTGGCTAAGATTGATACATGAAACTAATAATTTTGATGATGATTCAGAAGTAGTTGCCCTCATCAATGAAGCAATTGAATTAAAGAAGATTTTATCAGCGATAATCGTCAAATCAAAATAAGAATAATTGTTATTTGAAAGTTGGTTGTTGTAACTTAATTGCTATTTGTTTTTTGAGATTTGAGTTTTGTTATTTATTTGTTATTTGAATTTTGCAATTTTCGTTCTATTGATCTAATAGTTTGAAATTTGAAATTTGAGTTTTGTTATTTATTTGTTATTTGAATTTTGTAATTTACGTCCTATTGATCTATAGTTTGATATTTGAATTTTAGGTATTGTTATTTATTTGTTATTTGAGTTTTGTAATTTCTAATCTTCATAACTTAAATGCTTTGAAATTTGAGTTTTGTTATTTATTTGTTATTTGAATTTTGTAATTTGTAATTTCTAATCATGGATATAAAAGAATTTCTCAATCAAGATCAGAAGAAGGACCTCCTTCGCCTCCTCACTGCAGGTTCGGTGGACGATGGCAAATCAACATTAATCGGACGTTTGTTATTTGATAGCAAAAAGCTTTACGAGGATCATTTACAGGCGCTTGAGCGCGATAGCAAGAGGGTTGGGCACGCCGGTGGCGAAATAGACTATGCCCTTTTACTTGATGGCTTGAAGGCCGAACGTGAGCAGGGCATCACCATTGATGTAGCCTATCGCTATTTTTCAACTTCTAAGCGGAAGTTTATTATTGCCGATACGCCCGGGCATGAGCAATACACCCGAAATATGGTTACGGGGGCATCAACCGCAAACCTTGCCATCATTCTTATTGATGCAAGAAAAGGTGTAATCACACAAACCAAACGGCATACTTTTATTGTCTCCTTGCTTGGGATAAAGCATGTAGTTGTGGCTGTAAATAAAATGGATTTGATGGATTATAGCCAGGAGGTTTTTGACAATATTTGTAACGACTACAAAACCTTCTTCACCGGACTTGATATTCCCGACCTGAATTTTATTCCCTTGTCTGCCCTGAAGGGTGATAATGTTGTGAAAGTGTCGGATCGCATGCCATGGTACCATGGGAAGAGTATGCTTGAATTCCTCGAATCAGTGCACATCAGCAGCGACAGGAATTTTACCGATATGCGTTTTCCGGTTCAATATGTTCTTCGCCCAACCCTTGATTTCAGGGGGTTCTCGGCACGTGTTGCTTCCGGCGTCATCAGTAAAGGTGATGAGGTGATGGTAATGCCATCAGGTCAAACCAGCAAGGTAACTTCAATTATTACTTATGATGATGAACCCGAAAAAGCCTTCCCGCCACAATCGGTTACAGTAACCCTGGAAGATGAAATCGATATTTCGCGGGGCGATATGTTGGTACATCCTGATAACCTTCCCATGATGGAAAGGCATTTTGAAGCGCATCTGGTGTGGATGGACGAAAAGCCCATGTCGATGGAAACCCAGTTTTACATCAAACATACCAGCAACCTGACGCGTGCACGCATCGACAGGATCAGCTATAAGATTGATGTAAATACGCTTGAGAAAACTGAAATCGATCATTTTGAACTTAACGGAATAGGTCGGGTTGTCATCACAACCAATAAGCCGCTCTTTTTTGATCCGTATAAGAAAAACAGGGCGACAGGTGCTTTCATCCTCATCGATCCGGTCACAAATAATACCTGTGCTGTGGGTATGATCATCGATAGGCTGAAGGATAAGGACCTGCCTTCACGGATAACAGATATTGATCGTGAGAAGATTGAGCAAGGTGAATGTCTGATAAAACATGGCGAAAGGGAAGCATTTTATAACCAGAAGGGGGAAACCTTATGGATCACCGGTTTGCATGGTTCGGGCAAGAATCATCTGGCTTACACACTAGAAAAGCGGCTCTTTGATGAGGGTGCGACGGTTGTATTGCTCGATGGCAGTACAGTACGTTCCGGGCTTTCGCGCGAGTTAGATCATTCACCCTCCGACAGGGCTGAACATCTCCGCCGGGTTGCCCACGTGGCCAGGATACTCAACGACCAGGGGATCATAACCATTTGTTCGTTTATTTCACCCGATGAAGATATGCGCCAGCAGGTGGCAGAAATTATTGGTGAGCAACGTTTCCACTTGGTTTATATGGATGCTGATGTGGAATTCAGCCGGGATAACAGGCCGCAACTCTGGCAAAAAGCCGATGAGGGGCAGATAGAAAACATGCCCGGCTTAGATGCAAAATATGATGTACCTCAAAATCCATCATTATTACTCAGGCCCGAAGACCATGAAAGCAACGATGACAAGATTATGGCGTTGTTGAGGGAGAAGAAAATCTTTCCGGTTGGGTAGTATTTATCATCTAATTAATCGGATTAAACGAATAGAATAAGGTAGATTAATTCGATGTCAAACGAAAATGCTTGACGGACGGAAAAATTTAGAATTAAGGTTGTCTATTAACACGGGTTAAACGAATAAATAGAGAAAGCATTAATGAAATTCGTTCAATTCGATAATGATCCAAAAAATATGAATCTTATCTTTAGGGAAGAATCATATAAGATTATTGGAGTATGTATGAATGTCCATAGTGAGCTTGGTTGTGGCTTTCTTGAAGCAGTTTATCAGGAGGCTCTTGCCATTGAATTAAAGCACCAAAATATTCCATTCGACCAGGAAAAAGTCCTAAATATTCATTATAAAGGACGTCAGCTCAGAAAGTACTATGAGGCTGATTTTGTTTGTTATGATAAAATAATACTTGAAACGAAAGCTTCTTCTGGTTTGACAGGTATTGATGAGTCAAAGGTCATTAACTACTTGAAAGTAACTGGACTCAGGTTAGGATTATTGGTCAACTTTGGCCTGGAAAGCCTTGAGTATAAGCGACTGGTTCGGCTCTGATTCTCAAAAATATGGTGTCATCTAATTAATCGAATTTAACGAATAGAGAAATCAAAAATTAGTTTAATTAGTTAAATTCGATGAAGAATTTCCGAGATTTTCCTTGCAGATTAATTTCTTATGAGTAGTTTTGCTACTCAGTCCAAAAATCAGATGATCGACGCATTAATTACTTCTAAAACCCGTATTAAGCTACTAACCAGGCTTTTCCTTAATGCTAATTCCAGCGCCTACTTGCGTGGGTTGGAAGGTGAGTTTGGTGAGTCCAGTAATTCCATCCGTCTCGAACTCAATCGTTTCGAGAAGGCAGGGTTGCTTACTTCAAGCCAGGAAGGAATGAAGAAGGTTTTTCGTGCCAACACCAGACATCCTTTGTTTTTAGATATCCATAATATTTTGCTCAAACACCTTGGCCTCGACCAGGTTATCCAAAAGGTTATTAGTGGGCTTGGGGATATTTGCCGATTGTATGTTACTGGCGATTACGCCAACGGGATGGATACCGGTGTGATTGAGCTGCTTTTTATAGGCAACAGCGTTGATGGTGAGTACCTGGCAAATTTGATCAACAAGGCCGAAAAGCTCATCAATCGGAAGATCAGTTATTCAATAAATTCTGAAGAAGAAGAAAAAGACTTCCTTTTGGGAAAAGAAGATACCGATTTCCTGTTGCTGTGGCAATGTGAATAGTTGAAGTTGGCTAAGATTTTTGATTGTTTTTGGT
>CAZBDF010000175.1:0-3391 GCA_964490385.1 uncultured Lentimicrobiaceae bacterium
GGAGGGCTGATATTGTATCCTACCGATACTATTTGGGGCATTGGTTGTGATGCTACCAATCAGCGAGCGGTTGACAAGGTGTATAAGCTAAAGCGAAGAATAGAAGGGAAAAGTCTGCTCGTTCTCGTCGATTCGGCTGAACAGATCAAAAACTATGTCGAAAATGTAAACCCGTTAATTATCGAGTTGGTAACTAACTACGACAGGCCGCTAACCGTAATTTATCCGCGAGCCAAAAACGTGGCCAAAGGTGTGGCAGCCAGCGATAAATCCATTGGCATCAGGGTGGTGCAGGATAAGTTTTGCAGTGCGCTTTGCGAACAATTTGGAAAGGCTATCGTTTCTACTTCGGCAAATCTATCGGGTGAACCCGCCCCTATTCATTTCAATCAGATTTCGGAAGTCTTGAAAAATGGTGTTGATTACGTTGTTGATTTATATCATGCCAGGGTTCATGATATGAAACCATCCCGCATTATCCGCGTAAAAGCGCATGGCGATTTTGAAATTGTCCGTCCGTAAAGTTATTCCTTCTAGTTAATATTGTAGTAATGATTGTTGAAGTAGGCTAAATATTATTTTGATGTTCTGGAGATGCAATTGAATCTACCTGTACCCATCACGAAGAGATGTAACTTAAATAAACGTGGACGTATTCCACGGTTAATTTGGATATTCTATCAATGCAAATAAGTTGTAATCTCGCTTATCTTGTAACTCCGGCGAAGCGATACGCGAGGCACGATTGAATAATTCATAGGGTGTTGGTTTCTCTCTTACATTGTCATATCCATGGCATAAGGTTTTGGGAAGCAGACAAATATTACGTCCCATACGGGACTAATTAACTGACTTGTGCTATTTTCTAGAAATATTTTGTCCCTAACGGGACAGCAGCTACCAATACTCCTCAATTTTTAATAAAATTTGATGTATTCAAAAATGTAGCTTTTGATAGCCAAAAGTCAAAATTTGAGTCCCTAGTCCCGTAGGGACTTTATATTTATAGAAAATAGCAAGGTAATGAAACTACGAGTCCCGTTAGGGACGTAATATTTTTGAATGCAATAAAAAATAAATTCAGGATGCATTATTTATAGATTATTTCATTAACATCCACTGATTTAGATTTTCGAACAATCGCAAATATTCATTTATTGTTCATCTGTACAACCTACTGTCCAAAAAAAATAAAATGTATTTTTCTTCCAGCGCATCAAAATAATAATTAGCCCGTTTTTCTCCATTTGATACGACATCAATTATAATCCGGCAGAAACGAATGATCTTCCCCATACTCAAGCATCTGTGTTGCAAAATCGTCGGGGTAGCTGATGTTTACATTTTTTAGAGACCCATCCTCATTGTAAACGGCAACAAGTTTTGGATTGATGAATCCGGCAAATGGAGCGATGTTGAGCTTTTTCCACCTTTCTAAAACTTCCAAATGGATTTCGAGATCAACTTTTACCCCATAGGTTTCTACCAGTTTTTTGCCTGCCTCAAAATCCCCTTCCGATTTGATGCGCTGAACTTCACGCAACAATTGGCCGAACAATGTCCGCAACCTTTCATAATCGTTAACCACAAAAAAGGTCTTGCCATTTTTATTTTTCTTCTCAACCACATTTTCAGGCAATCCTTTTTCATAAGCCCATTTTACAATCAGTTGGCGGTTGCGCATATGTGATTCTTCGATGTTTTGTCCCGGCTCAACCCGTACAAGTTGTGTCATCATTCCACCGCGGATGTAGGAGTTGTACTCAGTTTTTCCGACATCAAGGTTTGGCATTAGCCCAAGTTCAATCAGTTTTGGATCGATGGCATAATAAAGTGCAAAAAGATCTGCACGTGCTTCTTCCAGGGTTGATGCATAACTCTTGAGGGTATCTGATGGATTTGCAACGCCGTCTTTTAGTTTTCCTGAACCATGGCCAATAATTTCATGTAAATCGACATGTAGGTTAGATGCAAGGATCCCATACTTTTTTGAAAGCTTGATATCTTCCTCCGAAAATGCAAACTCTTCGATGGCGCCCGTTTCCCGTGAGGCCAAATCGTAAGCGACCATTATGTTATTAATGGTCACCGATTTAGATCCGTATTCTGCCCTGATCCAATCGGCATTCGGCAGGTTGATTCCAATGGGGGTGGAGGGTGAGCAATCACCAGACTCAATTACAACATTGATTCCTTTGGCCGTTACACCTTTTACTTTTTCCTTTTTATATTCCGGATTTGTTGGGGAATGATCCTCGAACCATTGTGCATTCTCACTGACAGTTTTGGCACGACGGGTGGCCGCTTCGTCGCGTATTGAAACCACCGACTCGAAGGTTGCTTTTCTGCCCAATGGATCACCATAAACTTCAATAAATCCGTTTACAACATCAACTTTGGAATCGGTGTCGGCAAGCCACAGAATATTGTATTCGTCAAAAGTTTTAAGATCACCTGTTTTGTAAAATTCTACCAGTTTTTGCAGGGCTGCCTGCTGGCTAAGGTTTTCGGCAACCAGCACTGCTTTTTCCAGCCAATAAATGATTTTCTTAATGGCATCGTGATACATTCCGTCGAGTTTCCAAACCTTCTCAGTAACTTGTCCATTTTCGGAAATTACTTTAGAATTCAATCCGTACGAAACCGGTTCTTTTTCTTTAGGATCACTTAGTTTGGAATAGAATTGTTCAACCTCATCCTGGGTAACATTTTCGTAAAAGTTATTGGCAGAAGCTTTTACCATGTCAATTCCCTCATCCTGCACCAGGCGTTTTGATGCAATATTTGCATCGAAAATTAATGGCGAAATTTTACTGAATGTTTCATCAGGAATGCCGGTTTCTTCAAGCAATAGTTTGAAATACTCTTCAGAGCATTCAGGCAAAAACTTATCCATCGAATAGTGATGATGTATGCCATTTGAGAACCAAACTTTTTTTATATAAGTCACAAACTGCTTCCATTCCTCACACTTCCGGTCACCGGCGTAGCCTTTATAAACCTTTTCAAGTAAGTGCCTGATGAACAGGTTATGTTTGAAGTTTTGATCATAAATAATATCCCTGCCTGCCAGGGCAGCTTCATAGAGATAGTAAAGTAATTCTTTTTGTTTTAATGGGAGTTCCTCAAATCCAGATACCTGGTATCGAAGGATGCGTATGTCGGCAAATTGTTCGGTCTGGATTTTGAATGTTTCTTCTGTGTTGTTTTTCATGAGTTATTGGTTGTTTTTTGCTGATTGATGGTCACTTGTTACTAGTCTCTGGTTGCTGGTAGTTTCGGATACTGATTACAGATTACCGATCACCGATCACTGATCACAGATAACCGATCACAGATCACCGATCACTAATCACCTCCCCCTACCTCCTCCAATAATCCACGGCAACGT
>CAZBDF010000175.1:3491-8763 GCA_964490385.1 uncultured Lentimicrobiaceae bacterium
GATCACCGATCACTAATCACCTCCCCCTACCTCCTCCAATAATCCACGGCAACGTACCAGGAGCTTTTATATTCGCTCTTGCGCTGCAAAATAAAATCTTCATCAGTAAATGGGTTAACTGCTTTAATAAAATTGAAAGTGAGTGAAATCCGGTTGCCCTGTTCACCGTAAGTCCATGTTTCGATATTGCTACGGCGATAAACTGTTTGGGGCGGACCGAAAATTATATAGGCCATTCCACGATCGGTTTTCCAACCTTCTTTAAAGGATGTGAAAAACCGGTTTGCATATTCAACACGTCCATAGTAATTCTTAATCAGCTCGAGGGCACGCTCTTCATTTCCGGCCGTTTCGAGCCAAAAAATATCCACTGCCTGCTTCTTGTTTTCTGCAGACAACATTTCATTATATTCTTTGGTAGTGGTCAGGTATCGCAGTGGTGGTATCAATTGATCAGCTTCTGTGACTTCCGGAAAATCATCGTCGAACCTAAGTAAGGACAAGCCGAAACGATTGGCCGTATCGGCCTGGAGATGGTAAAGTCCTTTGCCGGGAAGTTCAATCAACTCGCTTGTACCATCTTCGAGCTGAACAGTAAATTTGTGCTTGGTATCATATTTATAGCTTGCTGATACTGACAAGGAAAAGGGTGGCCGTGCGATGTTAAAGTTGTCGTCGTGGTGGAACAAATAGAGTGTTTTTGTATTTCGATCGTTGCAAAGAACCTGGAATTTTGTGGTACTCTGTATCCAGTCTTCAAAAATTATTTCACCATTTCCATTGACTGGTAAAAAATTTTGGGCAACATTGGGCGAACCCTTGTAAAGATCAATCGGGTAGGAAGTTGAACTTTGATTGTTCAGGTCGTTGATTGTAACTTCCAGAAGATAATTTCCGGAATAGCTCGTCTGCACATCAAAATCAAAAACCAAAGCCATATCTTGATTATAATAGAGTGAATCGCTCAGGTTAAATACGGCATGGTTGATTACAACATCGCTTTCATAGGAGGTAAATAACTGGTACAAAATGCTGTATTTAGCTTTGTGATATGATTTTCCGTATGGGATTTTGTATGTTAAATCGCTGAGCTTGTAGCGAACAAAAACCTTACTGATACTGTCTGATTCGTTGAACACCCTGATGCCTGTAAGCGAAGGTTTGTTGTCGGGTTGATATATACGGGCAAGATTAATGTAGGTGATATTATTGGCCATTTTGCAAGCTGCCAACATTGCCATTATTACAAATCCAGTGAGTAGAACGATGTGATATTTATTCATCTTCATGTGACCTTTCAATGATTGCTTTGGGTAGTACTTTTGAGGCTTTGGCCCCAAGCTTTTTAATGTTTTCGACTTTCGATACCAGATTTCCATGTCCTTCAGTAAGTTTTTTCATGGAGCTTTCGTAGCTGGTTTGTGTGGATTTAAGTTTTCTCCCAACATCCACCAAATCCTCAACCAGGCTTACAAATTTATCATAGAGTTTTCCGCTCTGATCGGCAATTTCCATGACATTCCTGCTCTGGTATTCCTGGAGCCACATACTTGCTACCATTTTAAGTGAAGCAATCAGGTTAGTAGGACTGATGAGTAAAATCCCTTTATCATAGGCGTAATTCCAAAGACCGGGGTCATGTTGAATTGCGAGCAGGAAGGCTGGCTCAACGGGCATAAACATCATCACAAAATCAAGGCTATTCAGTTCAAAGATGTGTTGATAGTTTTTAGAGTTCAGTTCGTCAATGTGTTTCCTTACCGATAAAAGGTGCTCTTTCAAAGCAGTTTCCTGTTCATCTTTATCTTCAGCAGATGTAAATTTTTCGTAGGCCGTAAGCGATACTTTCGAGTCGATCACCACATTTTTCTCTCCGGGATAAGAAACCACAACGTCGGGTTGTAATCGCTTCCCATCTTTATCGGTATATGATTTTTGGATAAAATACTCCCTGTCTTTCACCAGGCCCGATCGTTCGAGGATGTTCTCCAAAATCATTTCGCCCCAGTTACCCTGCGTTTTCGATTGGCCCTTCAAAGCCTGGGTAAGGTTGTGGGCTTCTCTACTTACCTGCTGGTTAAGTTCTGCCAGGCGTTTCACCTCCACTTTAAGCGAGAACCTTTGCTGCGCTTCTTTATCGTAAACATCGTCCACCTTCTTTTCAAACTCCTTTATTTTTTCTCCAAGGGGTTTCAAAATCTGGTCGAGATTGGTTTTGTTTTGCTCGGTAAATTTTTTGCTTTTCTCATCCAGGATTTCATTTGCAAGGTTTTTAAATTCAATGGTGAATTTCTCCCGAATACCTTCCAATTCCTCCTTTTGCTCTTTCAATTTTACTGAAAGGTGGTTGTAGTCTGATGTTTTTGCAGTAAGATCACGGGTAAGTTCAAGGATGCGTTCTTCTTTTTCCTCAAGCTGATTATTTGCTTTTTCCAAATCTGCTGTCAGGCCATTAATTTTCTCTTCAGCCACTTTTAACGATATTGATCGCTCGCTTACTTCAATTTTCAGCCCTTCAATTTCCTGCTCACCGATAGGATTTTTCTGCGAAAGCTTGCCTTTAAAGTAGAGCCAGGCAGCCAAAGCTCCTATCAGAATTCCGATGAATAAAAATGCAATTTCCATGATTAATCTGTGTTTAGGGCATAAAAGTAGAAAGAATAAACTAGTGTTATGTCAAACATATTATGACGATTGAAAGTGCTCCGCACGTTTCAATGTCAATACCCTGACTTTCAATCGTGCGTAGCACATTGAAACGTCAAAATAACCCGAAACCTCACAATTGACATGACACTAGACCAAGTTTTGATTATTATTCACATATGCCCAATAAAATTATTGATGCCTTCATAAAATTTTTAACTTTACTGTTTGTTATTATTACCTACACTTTTAAAGATTCATGCTATGAAAGTACCCAGTCCATTTCTTTTCACATTAATTTTTCTTGTGATGCTGCTGCCATCTGTCAGCTCACAGGAATACATTCAGGCAGATGTGTATGGTGGAAAATTGCAACTCAAAAATTTTATTAAGGAGGAGTTGGTATATCCACAAAAGGCAAAAGATGAGAAAGTTGAAGGGACTGTAATTTTACGTTATACAATTAAAAGTGATGGTTCAGTTAGCAATTTGGGTGTAGCACAAACAGTGAGCCCCGAAATAGATAATGAGGCGATCAGGATTTTTGAGCAATTATTGTGGACTCCGGCCAAGTACCGGGGAATAAAACTGGATGAGGAGCAGGTGATGGAGTTCCCGTTTAAGTTGAGTAAATACAAAAGATGCAGTAAACAAAGGGGCTACGATGAGATTGAATATCCGTTTACACCCATTGATACATCGATGAAAGTTTATGAAGCGAAACAATTGGACGAACGTATTAAACCAATTTACACTGAGAAAGGGATGAATTTTAGCAAATACATCTCAAAAAATTTGCATTACCCCGAAGCTGCCATGAAACAAAATATCCAGGGAACGGTTGAACTTTTTTTTGTTGTGGAGCCTTCGGGCAGGGTTTCAAATGTTGAGATCCGCAAGGATGTTGGTGCCGGCTGTAGCCAGGAAGCTGTCAGGTTAATAAAATCGCTGGACTGGATGCCCGGGGTAAAAAACGACATAGCGGTGCGCACCCAACTTGTGATAAGCATTTCCTTTAATTTGGAGAATTTTGAAGAACGGCGTTACATATCTCCAAATAACGCCAATCAACTTTAATATTTATGATACGGATTGGCCTACTCTCTGATACCCACGGCAGCATTCCTGCCAGTACTTTCGAGTTTTTTAAAGATTGCGATCAGATTTGGCATGCCGGGGATATTGGTAATATTGCCGTTGTTGATCAATTGAAAAAGTTTAAACCTCTGGTTGCCGTGTATGGTAATATTGATGGTGCCGAGGTCAGGATCATTTGCCCTGAATTTCAAAGTTTCACTGTTGAAAAAGTTAAGGTTTTGATGACTCATATTGGTGGTTTTCCCGGAAAGTATGCACCAAAAGCATTGGCAATAATAAAAAAAAAGCAACCGGCTTTGTTTGTTGCTGGCCACTCACACATCCTCAAAGTGATGTACGATCAAAAGAATAAACTGCTTCACATCAATCCGGGAGCTTCTGGTAAATTCGGAATGCATCAAAAAATTACAATGGTTAGATTTACTATTGATGGAGAAGAGATTAAAGATTTGGAAGTTTTTGATAAGGAGAGATGAAGAGGGTGAGGGTATAAGGCATTGAAAATTTTAAATTGAAAAATTCAAAATTCGAAATTCAAAAACCAAAAAATGAATATCGAATACTGAATGTTGAATATTGAAATAAAACAAAATCATCCTCAATCCACACACGTTTTTTTAGGCGCGGATTTGAACAGGTTCGCGCGGATTTTTAGTAGTTCTTATCTGCGCTTTTAGGTGTTAATTTGCGTCTCTTTTTTGCCTGCATCTCATAGAACCAGATTCACAACGCCAATCACAAAATGCCCCCTAAAAATATATATCCCGCTCGCCCTTTTTGATGCGTTCGAGGCGGTTCAACAATTCATCTTTATGATTGTATTCGCCCAGCTCTTCAAGGTTTTTATCGATCACCTTCCAGCCTTTGATAACTACTTCGGGGGTGGCATAATCCAGTAAATATTCAGCCAGTGTAAGGATGGCATTTGGTGAGCAAAACTTCTTGATAAAGCCCGGTACCGAAAATTCCATGAAATGTTCGCCGGTACGGCCTTTGCGATAACATGCCGTGCAAAAAGAGGGTAAATATTCTTTGTCGAGCAGTTCTTCAATCACCTCACCCAACGAGCGAGGATCGTTAACTTTAAATTGCTCACGGTTTAGATTTTGTTCTTCGTTCAATGAATCAGAATATGAGCCAATTTCCAGTTTGGTGCCACCGTCAATTTGCGAAACTCCGTATTGCATCACCTCAGTTCTGACTTCAGGATTTTCTCTGGCGGTAAGTATCATACCTGTGTATGGAATCGCCAGCCTCAAAATTGCGACTAACCTCACAAATTCATCATCATTAACCAAATAATCCGGATTCAGCGTTAAGTCCGAAGCATCCGTAATCCGTGGAAACGAGATGGTATGTGGGCCAACATTATACACAGCCTCCAGGTGGTTGGTGTGCCTTACAATTCCCATCACTTCATAGCGCCAATCGTAGAGCCCAAACAGAGCGCCAATGCCCACATCATCCACTCCAGCTTCCTGCGCCCGGTCAAGTGAAGTAAGCCTGAAATTAAAATCCCTTTTTGGCC
>CAZBDF010000176.1:0-8763 GCA_964490385.1 uncultured Lentimicrobiaceae bacterium
ATATGTACTCGGACGCCTATTTTTTGAAATCGGACACCCTCTATCTAATATCATTTTCAATACTCTGATACACTGTTGTCCGGTTAAAAAAAATAGAAAAGTTTAAAACCATTACCAGTGCAACCCTGCCTCGCGGCAAGGCGGGCTCTACGAGGTATTGAAGGTTTGGGGCTTACTTTCTCTCTACAATACTAAATCGCCTACGGCGAATTCCGCGTAGCGGATAAAGTACTGTAGAAAAAGATGTTAGATTCTCTGAAAAATTCCCCGTAGGGGATGAACAGTTTTTACCGGACACCAATGACTCCAATACTCCAATTCCCCATTTTCCTTTATTCATACTTAATCGAATCCACCGGGTTTTTAACAGCTGCCCGGTAAGCAAGGAAGAATACGGTAAGAAAGGTAATAAGAATAGACAGACCTCCGGCAAGCACAAAAAACATCATCGAAAGGTTAATTTTGTAGGCATAAGTATCCAGCCAGTCGCTCATAAAATACCACGTCAATGGCCATGCAATAATGTTAGCAACAACCACTATCCAAAAAAACTCTTTCTGCTGGAGCAGGATAATTTTTCCGATGGATGATCCCAGCACTTTACGAATGCCAATTTCTTTTGTGCGTTGCTCGGCAGTGAACGAAGCCAGTCCAAACAATCCAAGGCAGGAGATGATAATCGCCAAAATTGCAAAGTATTTTAAAAGCTTGGCCAGCCTTGTTTCGTCGCTGTAAATCCTACCATAATAATCATCCAGAAATTTATATTCGAATGGAAAGGAAGGCAGGAAACTATTCCATGTATCTTCGATGTGCCCAATGGCGGCTTTGGTATTTTGACCTTCAACCTTTACCAGCATAAAGGTTGTATTTTCCTGGCCAAAAAATATGGACAGGGGCTCAATCTCGTGATTGAATGGCAGGAAATGAAAATCTTTTATTACACCCACAATGGTATATCTGTCAGCTTCCTCATCCCCAAAGCTGATCCATTTTCCAACCGGGTCTTCCATGCCCATTGTTTTTATGGCCGATTCGTTCACCACCACAGCCGAGGTATCGGTTGAAAAACCTTTTTCAAAAAAGCGGCCATCCACCATTTGCATCTGCATGGTTTCGGTGTAATCGTAATCAGCCCTTTCGAAACCAATCAGCACATCATCGTCACTGTCTTTACCAAGCCAACCTAATCCTCCTGAATTGCTGCCCACATAAAACGGAAGATGAGAGGAACGGGAAACACTTTTCACGTTTGGGTCCTGAAGTAACTTCGATTTGAAATCGTAAAAACGCTCGCCAAGGTCGCCACGGATTCTGGCATAAATCACATTTTCCTTGTTCATCCCCAGGTTTTTGCTTTGGATAAAGGTAATTTGACGGTAGATCACAACGGTGCTTATGATCAGCCCAATGGATAAAACAAACTGAAAGACAACAAGTGACCGCCTGAACCATGGATTTCCACTAAGCCCGCCAGTGCTTTTGCGGATGGTTTTAAGTGGGTTGAGTGTAGCCAGGTAAAGAGCAGGGTAGCTGCCGGCAACCAGGCCGGTCAACAATGCAATACCAATTAAAGTTAGTAAGGTAAATGGATTCAAGAGATCGAAAGTCAGGTTTTTTTCGGTGAGGTCGTTGAAGGTTGGTAAAAGAAGTATCACCAAAATGATGGCTATTAGCAAAGCAAAAAAGGACATCAACACCGATTCGCTGATGAATTGCA
This sequence comes from uncultured Lentimicrobiaceae bacterium, assembly GCA_964490385.1. Lineage (GTDB taxonomy): Bacteria > Bacteroidota > Bacteroidia > Bacteroidales > 4484-276 > 4484-276. The sequence goes on from CAZBDF010000176.1 coordinate 1,721, forward strand.
GTGTAAGCTGACTTCGTTGGGCACCAACAACCTTTCGTAATCCAATTTCCCTCCCACGCTTTGAAGCCCGTGCTGTAGAAAGGTTCATAAAATTAATGCACGCAATCAGTAAAATGAAAATGGCAATGATCGAAAAAATATAGATACCTGTAATTTGCGCGGGGCTACCGGTGTAACTATAAAGCCTTTCTTTGTTCAAGGGGAAGAGAAACATGGTTATATCCGATTGATCCTCATTCCTGACTTCACTCATGTAGTCTTTTATTTTTTCGTTTACTGTGGCCAATTCAACATTTTCGGGAAGTTGTACATAAATGTAAAATGTATTCCACCCATATTGGTCGAGTGTCCATCCAAGATCTTCGAGATGATGAAACGGGATGAATATTTCTTTGTTGAAAGATGAGTTCTCCGGTGGGTTTTCGATGACCCCATTAACTTTCAAGCTCAGTTCATCGTTCAATTTTATGATTTTTCCAATAGGGTCTTCGTCTCCAAAATATTTTTCAGCCCCTTTTTTCGACAGGATGCATGTATATGCTTGCAAAGCTGTTTCGGGCGATCCCCTCAGGAAATTAAAACTAAAAATGTTGAATAAACCCGAATCGGCCATCTGTACATAATCAGCAAAACGTTTGTCGCCATAACTTACCACGCCCGAAATTTCATAAAACCTGAAAACATCAATAAACTCCGGGAAATCTCTTTTGAGATCAGCGGCCATAGGCCCTGGCATGCAAGGAGTGGTTAATGGCCCTGAAGTGTACATTTGCTGCTGAATAACCCTGTAAATGTTATCTGCATTTTCGTTGTTGCGGTTAAAGCTCAACTCGTTTACCACCCAAAGCATAATTAGGATGGTTGCAGCCAGCCCAATCGAAAGGCCAAGAATGTTAATTACTGCGTATCCTTTTTGCTTTCGGATGTTGCGGATTGCGGATTTAAGATAGTTCCAGATCATGGGTTAAGGTTTTTGTTGGATCAAAACCTGTCAGGGTTCGCAGAACCTGACAGAGTTTGGTTGGCTCTATTTTCCCTTTCGCAGATAAATATCACCACTAATGGTTTCTAGTTTTATTTCGTTTCCACCACCGTTGAGCGATGCTTCTACATCGCCACCTACAAAATGATGTTTCCAATCATGTTCCTTTGTTATGTCCAGATCAAGGTTTGAGTAAAAACCACCGGTGATGGTTTCTAATTCAAAGTTCAATTTACTCTTTGGGGAAACACTCAAATCTATAAAACCACTGATGGTTTTAATATCCATCGATTCCGAAAGGCCAATGATTTCAATATTTCCACTGATGGTGTTCAGTTCTATTTTAGCCGATTTCGGCAGGTAAACTTCAAAATCGATCTCAATATGAATACAATGATCATCACCCCTGACGATTACCCCTTTCTGGTAATTTGATTGGCGTTTACTTACTTCTTTCAAATCTTCAATGTCTGATTTGAAGCTGATACCGTATTTGTCGCTTGATATTTCCAGGCTGAATTTATCATTATCAGTGTTGTCGTTGATGTTTACCGTTGCCTTTACATAGGCCTCGTTTTTGTCCCATGTTTTGATGATGATCTGGTCGGCAAAATCAAAATCAAGGTTTACTGGGGAGGAAGAACTGAAACTTGCTGATTTTTCAACAATTTCCTGGGCTTGCAATATGGACATAAACATACAAGCCATCATGATGATGAAGGTATTTTTCATGTGTCAGTTGTTTAATGATGTGAAAAAAATGAAAATGTTACAGGAAAAAAGAAGGAATGGAAAAGCGACCTCACCCTAACCCTCTCCTGCAGGAGAGGGTTAGGGTGAGGTGATGATTATTTTTTACGCAAGTAAATGTTGCCATTGATGGAAGATATGTCCATTTTTACACCACCACCATTCAGGGTGCCTTCAACATCGCTACTGCCGCCGAAATAGCTCATATTGTCTTCGTCCTTTTCTTTCTTGATTTCGATGTCGAGGTCGGAGAAAATATCACCGTGGAGGCTACTGAGTTCAAAAGTGGCCTTGGTGACTGAGGGCATGGTTATATCAACTTCGCCATTAATCGATTGTATCGACATCGGGCTGCTTTGGTTAACAGAACTAAAAATGACTTCGATATCACCGTTGATCAATTCTACGATAACCGGGCCGGTTATGTCAGTAAGTTTTACGCCGTCGTTGAGACCGGTCATTTCAAATTCGCCGCCAAAATTTTCTACTTCAACATCGTTGGAAGTAAAAGGGCTCGAATAATCCACAGCAACCGCAATATTATTCGGAACCTTGAAGAGGTAATCAGCGTCACTCGATTGTTTTGTCGCACCACTGATTTTAATTACGCCGCCGGCTTCAGTAATATTCAATCCTACCCCGGTATTGTCCTCGCCTCCACCGGATAAAGGTTTCAGCCCTTTGGCACGTTCAGGCAACTCTGCCACTATGTCTGTTTTGATAAAGATTTCAGGGCCCGATTGGCCTATAATTTTAATATTGCCTGTTAAATTGCTGATCTCAATCTTTTTTGCGCTCTTTACATTGTGGGTGTGTTCCTGGGCATTCAGGGTATTGAAACCAAGAAAGCAAATCGCTAAGGTTAATTTAATTAGTGTTCTCATTTTTGTGGTCTGTTTAAAGTTTGTAATTTGTATTTTTTGTGTGTTAAAAGTTGCAGGTTTCAGGTTACAGGTTACAGGTTGCAGGTTACAAGGTGGAGGTATTTCTATCTTTCATCCGTCATCCATCAACTGTCATCCATCAACTGTCACCTGTCACTCCTCACCTGTCATCCGTCACCCGTCCAATGTCAATTAGCTAAGAATTTTATTTTCGATTGATGATTAACGAGTGTTGATTTTTTGCCAGAGGCATCCCTATCAATGGGAGATTTATTGTTTATGATAATCAGGCACATCTTAAATTAAAAATCGTTAATCGACAATCATACATCATTATCATTGCCTTAACTTATTGTCATCGGTCATCCGTCACCAGTCACCCGTCCTGCCGCATTTAAATCAAAGTCAAAATCCCCTTCTCTGCCAGTTTTTTCACCGATTCGTTGGTGCTGCTGTTTTCGATTATTTTGTGCATTTCATCCACAGCACGGGTCTCCTGCATGCCAACCAAAATATTTATTAGTGAAATTTGTATAATTGGGTCAGTCTGTACCGAAAGCGTTTTCACAAGGGCATCACTTACCAATTGTTCGTTCCTGAATTTCGCCAGGGCGTTCATGGCAGCCATTCTCACATTTGAATTTTCATCGGTGTTCATGGTGCTAATCAGCGCTTCCAAAACTTGATGGTCAGGAGCTGTCATTTCTTCAAGGTAGCTGGCTGCAATGATTCTTTCGCTGGCAACTGGCTGACTAAGCTTTGTGAGGATGAGCATGTCCTTAATATTGTTCACTTCACTTTTAAGCGTTGCCACCTCCTGGTTTGAATCAGAGTTGCTACGGAAAAGTAATCCCAGCATCATTCCTGTTATTAGTATGGCAATTCCTGCCGCAGCCTGGCCAAGTGGCGACCGGAACCATATTTTTCGGCCTTCTTTTTTAGTTGGGATTTTATCTTCCTTTTGTTTTTCAGCTTCCAATATGGCCGTAAAATTTTCCTTCAGGCCTTTGTCTGGAATTTCATTTTCCACCTTATTCATCTCATCAAAAAGAACCACCAAGCCATCCACTTCATCCCTGCACGATTTGCATGATTTAAGATGCAATCTCACTTTCTCAGTGTTTTCTTCACTGAGTGTTTTATCTACAAAATCAATAAGTAGTGTTTGTATGTCTTTACAATCATTCATCATATTTAAATTTTTCTCTGCGCCCTCTGCGTGCTTTGCGGTTAAAATAACTTACCGTTGAGTTTGCCAAGGCCACTGGGATTTGATTCTCCAAATTTTTATCTATTTTCTTTTTCTCCGCGTTCTTTTCGCCCTTGGCGGTTTAATTAAGCAATTTGAAAATAGATCTCTTTCAATTTCTTAATCGCCCGGTGTACTTTCACTTTCACCGCCGGCACTGAGCTACCGGTAATTTTTGAAATTTCCTCATATTTCAAACCCTGGAAGCGGCTCAATTCAATGACCTCTTTCTGATCCACCGGAAGTTGACCAATGGCCTCCATCAAAATCTCCTTTCGCTCCGTATCTTCCATCTCTTCCTGGGCATCCCTGTCATTGCCAGGTATATTTTCGGTGTCATCATATTCCGAAGCCCAATACCTGTTTTTATTGTAATGATCGATATGAACGTTGCGTGCCAACTGGTAAATCCATGCCTTGAACTGATGCTTTTCGTTGTAGGAAGTCCGGTATTTCAAAATTCGGCTAAAAACATTTTGTGTCAAATCCCGACTGTTTTCCTTGTCGCTTGTTAGCCTGAGGAAAAAGTTGTACAGCTTCACATGGTATTTCTCGAAGAGAGGTGAGAGGGCATCCAGGTCACCTTCTTTCACCGCAATCATTAGTTCCTCGTCCGTGCTGAATATATTCACCTGCTTTTGTTTTTATGGGCGTTTGATATTGAATACCCTGATTTTTTGAAAAGGTTACACAAGGTAAGAAATAATTTGAAAATGGGATGATTTGGTGATTTGGAAATTGAAGATTGGATAGATGGAAAATGGAAAGATGGATTATTGAGGTCCCATAGATTAACGGGATGTAATGATGGACAGCCTACCCCGACCAATCGGGGGCAGTCCATCTCATTTACATGGCAGATCAATGACCGCGGACTGGATGAGAACAAGAAACCCCATAAGATTTGAAAACATCCATGATGGGGTTGTCAAGAATCAACTATTTTAGCAAATTCAAATGAAATCCTTCATTAGCTTAGAAATGGTTGGTATTAAAAAATATTTTAGTCGGGATGAGCGCAGATTTGCTGTTGTGGTAAGTCTGTTATTCTTAATCCTTCTGATTTTACAGAATTACAACGGGCGCTTTTGGATGAACGACTTCAAGGTTTTTTACCTTGCTGCAAAAGCTTTTGTTGCGGGCGAATCTGTATATCACCAGGCTTTTGGTCTGGATTCGGGACACTTTAAATATTCACCGTTTGCATTATTGCCGTTTGTTCCACTTTCGTTCCTTCCTTATTTTTATGCAAAATTGATTTATTACCTGACGTGCACTGCATTCATCAGTTTAACCATCATAGCCTCAAAACGAATCTGGGATGTCCTTCCAATTGGCAAATCACAGCAAAGCATTTTTATCCTCTTCATCACAGTCATTATTGCAGGGGGGCATCTGTTCAGGGAAATGCACCTGGGGAATATAAATCTGTTATTGTTGTTCACCCTTCTGATGGTGCTTTGGCTGGTACGCGGAAACAAAGATAAATCAGCAGGATTGCTTTTTGCTGTTGTATTATTATTTAAGCCACATTTTATCGTATTGATCCCTTTGCTTGTACTCAGAAAAAAATGGAAGATGCTGCTAAGTATGCTTATCGGGTTAGGGATGGGTTTTTTAATTCCTGCCCTGTTTGTTGGCTTTACCAAAGATCTATCCTTGTTCAGCGAATGGATCAATACCATCATAACCCACAACAATTATTTTTTTGATCAACGGGATACCATCCATATTATCTTTTATAATTCTTTTGTGAAATATTTTGTTGCTGAACCCGGGATTGGATACATCGCCACGATGATCGCAACAATTGCACTTCTGATATTGGTGTTTGTTTTATGGAACCTAAAAAATGAAAGTTTGTCAAATGATCAAACCCTGCAAAAGATTAATTTTACTTTCGAATTCCTCGTCCTCATTGCTTTAATACCCAGCCTGGTCCTCACCGATACCGAGCACTTTATGTTTTCGATACCGCTCGTGGTTTTTATTTTGATCTACTTGTTCACTTCCAGAAACCTGGCGCTTATCATTGCATCATCCATTGCCTTTTTCTTTTATCTCGGACATCTTGGCGATTTATTGGGAAATGCATCGGATGTGATCACGAAACTTGGTGGGCTGGGGGTAGGCAACTTGCTGATTATTGGAATTGCATTGTATATTTTTATCACAAAGAAGAAAGAACTGGGTGCAATGGAGTGATGGAGTTTTGGAGTGATGGAAAAATGGAGTGATGAAATAATAGATGCCAATTGAAGCTACAATTCTATTTATAAGACTTTCGTTAAAAACCCAAAGTTAATCCCAAACCACTCGAATTGATGCCTAAATTGAAACTGTACTCCGTAGTTGTTGACACTCCTTTTAATGATGAATTGAAGGATTGGGCAGCTTTTATTGCATTTTTATTGTAGCCCTTTATCAATGGGATCGAAAGTACTATCAGGCCGGCACCAACTCCTGCAAGTACCCAGTTTGGTTCGCCGCCACCAATGGTGGTTCCAATTGGCCAGCCAATTAAGAACCCACCGGCAATTCCAAGTACTGTTGAAACATTTGAATTGGTTTTTGCCTTTTGCATGTATGAATAAGCCTCCGCATTTGTTTGCATCAGGTCCATCAGTTGATTTGTCTTTAGCACCTGTTTGTTGTAAGCAAACTTATATCCCCCGAAAGCTTTCCAATACCTGATTGAATCAGCTTTGCTTTGCGAAAATGTTGGGATTGAAAATAAAATCCCAAGTATTAGAAAGATCATTTTGTTTCTCATAATCTTTTTTTTTGTATTCAAAATCACATACAGTAAAATACGCCATAAAAAATGTTTCGACAGAGGATGCCCAAATGTAAATGAGATTTTCCTCTATTTCCCCTATAACCCCTATTCCCCCTATTTCCCGCAAAAAAAGCCCCGACTCAGCAGGGCTTTTTTTAAAATATTATTTTGCTTGTAGTTTATGAAAGGACCCCAGTCGCTTTTTGCATAAACTGCACACGTTCAAATGCAGCAGTATTTTCCCCACCAATATGAATCTTGCCTTTCAGGCTGTCGAGGGAATTAACTTTATTCTCCTTCATCCATTCTTCAATCTCACTAAGCATGGTGGCAATGTGTGGAATACCATTTTTGTAAAGTGTTGAACAAACCTGAATGGCAGAGGCACCGGCCATGATT
>CAZBDF010000177.1:0-8745 GCA_964490385.1 uncultured Lentimicrobiaceae bacterium
AATGACCACCAAAAAGCACGAAACTACTGGAAAGTCCTGAAACACAGATTAAATAAAGAAGGAAATGAAACGGTTACAAATTGTAACCGTTTGAAAATGGAAGCTACTGATGGAAAAATGCGACTAACTGATGTTGCAGATACCGAGCAACTTTTACGTCTTATTCAGTCTATCCCTTCTCCAAAAGCTGAACCTTTTAAACTCTGGTTGGCAAAAGTGGGCTATGAACGCATTGAAGAAACCGAAGACCCCGAAAAAGCATTTGACCGCGCTATGGAAACTTATTTAAAAAAGGGTTATTCCAAAGAATGGGTAAATCAGCGTTTGAAAAGTATAGAAGTTCGCAAAGAATTGACAGATGAATGGGACATGCGAGGAGTGAAAAAAGGGATAGAATATGCCATTCTCACGGATGAAATTACAAAGGCATGGGCTGGATTAGACACAAAGGGCTACGAGAAATTAAAAAACCTAAAAAAGGAAAACTTACGAGATAACATGTCTAATTTGGAATTGGTTTTGAATATGCTTGCGGAGGCTTCCACCACCGAAATTGCTAAAGACAAAAACGTACAAGGTTTTGATCAAAACAAAAAGGTAGCTAAAGCCGGAGGTAATGTAGCCAAGTCTGCCCGGGAAAAGTTAGAGGATACAACTGGAAAAAGTGTTGTTACTTCCCAGAATTTTATTGAACATAAGGAGCAAAAAAAGTTGAATAAATGATTTTATTCCTTATCAATCTTTTTTACCGAAAAATGCCATTTACTGGAATTGTATATACATTTGATGTAAAATAAAAATGGTTGCACAACTTTACATTATGCAACCATCTGATTTTAATGTCGGAGTGAGAAGACTCGAACTTCCGGCCTCTTGACCCCCAGTCAAGCACGCTACCAACTGCGCCACACCCCGATACCTGCTTTTTCTTAAAACAGGGTTGCAAAAGTAAAATATTTAATGATATGAAAAGCAATGTGTGGTGTTTTTTTGAATTAAAGAAGCTCAATGAAACTTTGTATATTCATACTGCAAGGACCATCGACTCAAACTTTTCTTCAGGTATTGGAAGCTTATCCTCTTCTATCACTTCAATATATAAACCAATCGCTTCCTTAATATTGAAAATCGCCTTCTTTTTTGTTTCACCCTGGCTAATGCAGCCTGGCAAACTAGGGCACTCCGCAACCCAAAAATTGTCTTCTCCCCTGTTAATGATAACTTCTCTCATGTTGGTTGAGTTTTAATTTTTTTTACTAAATTAATCAATTGTAAATTATTCTGTAAAAACCAATACAATAAAAATCCATAGAATATAATAACTCCTTACAGCATGTGAATAAATGTTTCACGCCTAAACCGTTTTCATTTCCTATTTTTGCCAGCCAATTCTTACACTAATTCAAAGCTCTGAAAATGATACATTTCTTTCGCAACAATTCACTGATTTTTGTCCTAAAGGCAAAATCAAATTTAATACAAAAAGACCTTGAAAAACTGAACTGGCTTTTTGGAGGCACCACTTTGATTGATGAGAAAAACCTCTCTGGCTATTTCATTGGTCCACGCAAAGAGATGATTACACCCTGGAGTACTAATGCCGTGGAGATTACCCAAAATATGGGCATTGATGGTATTGTTCGGATTGAAGAGTTTTATGAAGTCTCTGGGCGGGATACTGAATATGATCCAATGCTTTCTGCATTTTATGAAGACCTTGGTCAGGATATTTTCACCATCGAAAAGCAACCTGACCCCATCATTTTCATAGATGATATTGCCGAATACAACCAGAAGGAAGGTACTGCATTGAGTGATGACGAAGTTGAATATCTTGAGCAATTGAGCCAAAGACTTGATCGAAAACTGACGGACGGTGAGGTGTATGGGTTTGCACGGGTGAATTCGGAACACTGCCGGCACAAGATTTTTAATGGCACTTTTGTGATTGATGGCAAGGAGATGCCGGAGTCATTGTTTTCGCTAATCAAAAAAACTTCAAAAGAAAATCCCAATAAAATTATTTCGGCATATAAAGATAATGTGGCATTTGTTGATGGCCCGAAAGTGGAACAGTTTGCCCCGAAGCGGCAGGATACTTCTGATTATTTCGAGGTGACGGATTTCAATTCGATCATCTCACTCAAAGCCGAAACCCATAATTTTCCAACAACAGTGGAGCCATTTAATGGTGCTGCCACCGGTTCGGGCGGAGAAATCCGTGACCGCATGGCAGGAGGAAAAGGAAGTGTTCCGCTGGCAGGTACCGCGGTTTACATGACTTCCTACCCGCGCCTCGATGATTCCAGGGATTGGGAATCGAAATTTGAAGAGCGCAAGTGGTTGTACCAAACGCCGCTGAATATCCTGATTAAAGCCTCAAATGGCGCCAGTGATTTTGGGAATAAATTTGGACAGCCGCTCATCTGCGGAAGCCTATTGACTTTTGAACATGCCGAAGGAGAAAAAAAGTTTGGTTACGATAAAGTGATCATGCTGGCCGGTGGTGTTGGATTTGGAAAAAAAGAGGGTGCACAAAAAGATTGTCCCGGCAAGGGCGATGCCGTGATTGTGATGGGTGGCGACAACTATCGCATCGGTATGGGTGGAGGTGCTGTGTCATCGGTGGCTACGGGGCAGTTTGCCAACAAGATTGAACTCAATGCCGTGCAGCGTTCAAACCCCGAAATGCAAAAACGGACGTTTAATGCTATCCGTGCGATGCTTGAAGTCAAGGAAAATCCAATTGTTTCCATTCACGATCACGGCGCAGGTGGCCACTTGAATTGCCTTTCGGAGCTGGTTGAAGAAACCGGTGCAGTCATCAATATGGAAAAACTTCCGGTTGGAGACCCTACCCTATCTGATAAAGAAATTATTGGAAACGAATCGCAGGAACGCATGGGCTTGGTGATGAAAAAGAAAGATGTGGATTTGATGAAACATGTTTCACAGCGGGAAAGGGCACCATTTTATGAAGTGGGCGAAACTACCGGTGACCACAAATTTACTTTCTATAAAAAGAATTCCAACGTTCATCCTATTGATCTCGACCTGACTGACTTTTTTGGTAAACCTCCAAAAACCCTGCTTGAAGATCAAACTTCAGAAGCCAGTTTTCAAGAGCTAAAATATGATCCTCATAAATTGGAATCTTATGTGGGATCAGTTTTACAAATTGAAGCTGTGGCCTGTAAAGACTGGCTAACCAATAAAGTGGACCGCTCGGTAACCGGAAAAATCGCCATGCAGCAATGTGTTGGCGAAATCCAGCTTCCGCTCAATAATCTTGGCGTGGTTGCCATCGACTACCAGGGCAAAAAAGGAATTGCCACTTCATTAGGCCATGCATCGGTTGCAGGCCTGGTGGATGCTGAAAATGGCTCGGTACTTTCCATTGCCGAAGCACTTACCAACCTGGTTTGGGCTCCCATCGATCAGGGATTAAAAGGTGTTTCACTTTCAGCAAACTGGATGTGGCCGGCAAGGAACGAAGGAGAGAATGCCAGGTTGTACAAGGCTGTGGAGGCAGTTAGTAAGTTTGCCGTCAGCTTAGGAGTAAATATCCCAACAGGAAAAGACTCTCTCTCGATGACACAAAAATATCCCGATGGCGAAAAAGTGATTGCACCCGGAACAGTAATCATTTCTGCTGTGGGCGAGGTTGAAGATATTGCCAAAGTTGTAAAGCCAGTTTTGGCTCAGGTTGATGATACAGAGATAATTTATGTTTCGTTTTCTAAGGCCGGCTTCGAATTGGGTGGAAGCAGTTTTTCGCAGGTGCTGGATACTTTGGGAACGAAAACTCCTAATGTACCGGATTCGACATATTTTAAAAATACGTTTAATGCAATTCAGAAATTAATCAACGAGGGTTCGGTTTTATCCGGGCATGATATTTCTGCTGGTGGTCTGATCACCGCATTGCTGGAGATGAATTTTGCGAATAGAAAAGGCGGACTAAATATTGACCTGAATGGTTTTTACGAAAATGATATCATCCGTTTATTATTCAGCGAAAAGCCCGCAGTTGTTATCCAGGCTAAAAAGGATTTGAAGTTAGCTGACAAATTGATGGCACATGGGGTTGAAGCAAGGGTTATTGGTCTGCCAACTAAAGATCGAAAATTGACCATCAAACATCATTCACACAAAAGTGAATTTGATATTGACGCAATGCGTGAATTGTGGTTCAAAACTTCCTATCTTTTCGAAAAGAATCAAACACAACCCGATTTAGCCCTGGCTCGTTTTAACAATTATAAAAGCCAGCATTTGAAATTTAGGTATATGGCTGAGTTTTCGGGTAAGTTCTCTCAGTTTGGAATTGACCCCAAACGAAGGAATCAAAGTGGAATTAAAGCTGCCATCATCCGCGAAAAGGGTGTGAATGGCGATCGGGAGATGGCATGGAGCATGTACCTTGCCGGATTTGATGTGAAAGACGTTCACATGACGGATTTAATCACTGGCCGTGAAACACTCGAAGGCATTAACTTTATCGTATTTGTCGGAGGTTTTTCGAATTCTGATGTATTGGGCTCAGGCAAAGGCTGGGCCGGCGCGTTCCTCTACAACGAAAAAGCAAAAAAAGCTCTGGACAACTTCTATGCCCGTCCTGATACACTAAGCCTGGGAATTTGCAACGGTTGCCAGGTAATGACGGAACTGGGACTGATCTACCCTGATCATGATATCCATCCTAAAATGCTGCACAACGATTCAGGCAAATTTGAATCAGGTTTTGTAAATGTTGAAATCGAGACCAATGATTCGGTGATGTTAAAATCACTTTCTGGATCGAGGCTGGGAATTTGGGTTGCACATGGTGAAGGTAAGTTTGATTTTCCTCAAGTTGAAAAGGCTTACAAAATTCCTGTAAAATTTTCCTACGACCAATATCCGGGCAACCCCAATGGTTCTCCTTTTGCTGCTGCAGGATTAGTTTCCGGCGATGGCCGCCATCTGGCGATGATGCCACACCTCGAACGGGCAATTCTTCCCTGGCAATGGGCGCATTATCCCGAATGCCGTACAAATGATGAAATGACACCATGGTTAGAAGCTTTTGTAAATGCAAGGAAGTGGGTGGAGAAATGGGTTTAACGCCCGCCTTCGGCGAGACAAGTTTGGTGTTTAGCGTTTTGTGTTCAGCGTTCAAAGTTGGATCCACTTAGAAAAGTAACGACTTTGGACTAAAGTCCCCCGCATGTGCGGGGTTGGCTATCACTTACCACGGGCTTAAGCCCGTGGTAAGTCAAATTGCTTATTATTGGGGCTTTAGCCCAAATTTGAATTAAAATAATTATTTTTCGGAGTGGGCTCAAAGTTCGGTGTATAACTTTGATTAGAGCAAAATCAAAACTGTTTGCCCATTGAATTCTACCTTATCACCTGCCCTCAGTTTATTGCGTCTCCGAAATTCTTGCTTTCCATTTACTATTACCTCACCCCCATCAATGTGGAGTTTAGCATCACCACCTGTATCAACAAACCCTGTAAATTTTAGGAGCTGCATAAGTTGGATGTACTCCTGCCCGTTTAAGTTGAATTCCATTATTGTTATTTTTATCCATGACAAAGGTACATTAACCTCCGTTTGAGTATCGAAAAATTTAGCCTATTTTTCTAAAGGAGTTTTGTTTAGTTAACCCTCTCTAAAAACAGTTGGTCAAATCTTGCTATCGTTCCAAATATTTACTATTTTTGAATACCTCTTTAAAATTTTCCGAACCAGTATTCATCTAATTCTGTCAATCATAAAAAAAATAAATGGGCTTTTCCAACACAACTCCTACCGGTTACAATAATTCTATTCTCAATAGAATCATGTAATAAAACTGAAGATAACAACAACGAACCTAAATTTTTGGAGTTTGATTTTCCGAAATTGATATCCGAGGAGAATATTCAAAAACCATAAATAATGATTAATGATATTAATCAAAATGTGCTAATAATGATTAATGCCACTAATCATAAAATATAGTTGAGCTTTTGAAAAGAGCCTCAGATCCGCCAACGGCCCGCCTGCCAAAGTAGTACGGCGGACAGGCGAGACGAGTTGCACAGATTTTCACAAATTTAAGCTGTTAATCCAAAAACGGATAATCTGTAAATCCCTTCGCCCCACCATGATAAAAGGTTGATTTATCTGGTTCATTTAGCAGGACACCCGTCTTATATCTCTCCACCAAGTCAGGATTTGAAATGAAGGGTTTGCCAAAGGCGATCAGGTCTGCTTCGTTGTTATCCAGCATCCGGTTGGCGCTTTCAGGGCCATGACCTCCACAGGAGATAAGTGTGCCATTAAAAATTTTTCTGTAAAACGGGATGATAGTTTGTTCAGGATTATTCAACCTGGTTTCTGGCGACATCATTTCGCTAATGTGCAGATAGGCAAGGTCATAATCATTTAGCTTTCCAATGATGTAGCCATATGTTTTTTCAGGGCTTGAATCAGACATATCAGGCCTGACTGCTTTGGGTGACAACCTCAAACCAACTTTTCCGGCAGGAAGGTGTTTTAGTATTTCATCAATCACCAAAAACAGAAATCTTGCACGGTTTTCAATTGAGCCCCCAAATTCATCCTCTCTTTTGTTAGTGCCATCCATAATAAACTGATCGATGATATAAGCATGGGCACCATGAATTTCAACACCATCAAATCCGGCATCAATGGCATTTTTTGCTCCACGGCCAAAGTCTTCGATGGTTTTGTAAATCTCCTTGATACTCATAATACCGGGAGATTCAAAGTCTTTATGACCATCCTGCGTAAGGACCTCTCCTTCAGGTTTAACACCAGATGGCGACAATGGGGGTTTTTTTTCTGGTTGCAGTAAACTGTGAGAAAAAGGCCCCACATGCCAGAGTTGAAGAAATATTTTTCCTCCCTTACCATGTATTGCTTTAGTAGTTTTTTTCCAGCCTTCAATCTGTGCTACAGAATAGCAACCCGGCGATCCGGTGTAACCATAAGCTTCGGGGGATATTTGGCTACCCTCCGAAATGATTAAACCTGCCGAGGAACGTTGCTTATAATATTCAGCAATCAAATCGTTTGCTGCGTGCTCAGGATTGTCTGCCCGGCGACGCGTTAAAGGAGCCATTACAGCGCGGTTGTTCAAATCAATATTATTTGATCGAAAATTATCGAAAAGTGTATTTGCCATTTTGCGAATGTATTAAATTTTTAGAGATTCTAAATAACACGTCAAAAGCCAAATGGTTTAACTAATTCCTGAATTTCTATTTTTCACCATAAACAAAATAAATGTTAAAAAACTTGACAAAGGGATACATAAAGTTATACTTTTGTAAAGTTCATATTTATTGAAGTATATAAAGTACAGAATAACAGTGCCCAAAATAAATTTTTAAAAATGATTTATAACAGAAAACTGAAACCCGAAAAGTCCATAGTTGGTTTTGTGCCCGCGATTGCTTCGCTAATTATTTTCGCGATAAGCGCACTCATTATTGGTCCGGTGCATGCGCTAAAAGTACTTGGCGTAATTATGTTTCTTTATGCTGCGATAAGCCTGGGATTTTATTATTCAAGGACAAGAAGCACCACTTATCTGATAAGCGGTGCATATTTGATTGCCTTTGGGTGCACACTGTGGACAATACAATATCAGTATGATGGATATCCTGCAAAAGTTTTCCCTCCACTGGCAGGTTTTTTCGGTATTTGTATGGTTGTCCTGTGGATTTGGTTGCTCTATTTAATGGCTGCCCGAAAAGTGAAATGGAAGGGTACGGAAATCCTGGAACTTGCTGCACAGGGTGTTGCCCCATCTGAAGACACTTACACCGAAAGACCTCTGCCAGTGGGAAAGATAGATGCTACCAGGGATGAAGTACTTTCTTTTGCTGCTTTCATGCGCAAAAACCAGATTTGCATGTCGTACAAGGATGAATAATTATGGAAATAACAGAAGCAGTTTTTGTATCACTAATCATAACCTTTTTGCTTATTTATGTAGTAAGCTCAATAGCAATTATTGATTACCTGAATAAGCGAGGCGTGAAAATAAAATGGATACTACTTAGGCTGATGATAATTCCGTATGCTGACAAGTACAGAAAATTAACTAAGCAGGAGAACGGAAAAACAGGCAAATTGTATTATGTGTGGCTGGGCTCGGTAAATCTGGCATTGGTATGTTTTATCCTAAAGGTAATATTTTGAAAAAATCTTCAAGGGCGAAGGGAGTTGGGTGACTGATAAAATTAACGATTTAAGGCTAAATCCTATAACTGAATAAATCAAACCGCAGAGAGCGCAAAGGGCGCAGAGAGGATAAGGTTAATCATTAAAAATATATATTATGACAGAAAATCAAATTGGAACTATTATCGTCGATTGTGCTTTTCAAGTGCATCAAGCATTAGGCCCGGGATTGCTTGAGTCAACTTATGAGGCTTGTCTGGTTTATGAACTACAACAGGCCGGGCTAAAGGCAGAAGCTCAAAAAGCTTTGCCAGTCGTTTACAAAGATGTAACCCTTGATGTGGGTTACCGTGTTGATATTTTGGTTGAAGATAAAGTTATAATTGAGAATAAATCGGTTGCAGAGCTCAATGATGTTCACACTGCGCAAATACTTTCTTACCTGAAATTGTCTGGGTGTAAGTTGGGGTATCTGATAAACTTTAATGTTAGTTTGATTAAATATGGCATCAACAGACTTGTTAATAATTTGTAGCTATACTGCAAGTACATGAAGTTGGTTG
>CAZBDF010000178.1:0-8744 GCA_964490385.1 uncultured Lentimicrobiaceae bacterium
CCATTATGGAACGCATCGAATATATCCACGCCAATGAACAACTTGATGTAATTATCCCAAATTTCGATTCAGAATTATATCCATTTATCCGCCTTGAACCAAAGCTAAAGGAGATGGGTATTCATATGTGCCTTCCAACAATGGAGCAATTTGAAGAACGGCACAAAGTAAACCTGAATGAATTTGGTGAAAAATATGGCATCAATGTTCCCAAGAGCAAAAACATCAGTAACAGCAGCGAGATCAAGGATATTTCCAAAGACTTTAAATACCCGGTGCTTGTTAAGGGCAAATATTATGATGCCTATGTGGCTTATAATGCTGATCAGGTAAAGACCTATTACAATAAAATCAGCGCTAAATGGGGAGTGCCTATCATTATCCAGGAATTTGTGCACGGCACCGAGTTTAATGTGACAGGCCTGGGCGATGGATTGGGAAACACCATTGCAGCCGTTCCAATGCGTAAGCAATACATCACCGAAAAAGGTAAAGCCTGGGGCGGAATTTCTGTTGCCGATAAAAAAATGATTGAACTTACCGATCAGTTTATTAGTCAGACCAAATGGCGCAGTGGCTTTGAGCTGGAGCTGATGAAAGACAAAGAAAATAAGTTCCACCTTCTGGAGATCAACCCACGCATGCCGGCATGGATTTATTTGTCGGTGGGTGTTGGCCAAAACATCCCCGAAGCACTTGTCCTTCTCGCTATGGGCGAAACAGTAGAACCCTTCACAGAATATACCGTTGGCAAAATGTTTGTCCGCTATGCCTGGGACATGATTGTTGACATTAAGGAGTTTCACGCGATTTCCCAGGAAGGGGAGTTGTAGGGGGTAGAAAAAAGGTATAGGGTATAGGGTTTATAGGGGAAATAGGGTAGATAGAGGGATTGGAATACCGGAATGAAGTATTGTTTTCGGAATGTAAAGATGGACAGCCTGCCCCGACTATTCGGGGGATGTCCGTCTCTAAACAGCATAATAATGGAATGTAAAGATGGACGGACGTCCATCTCTGATTAAGGAAAGTAAAGACAGACAGCCTGCCACGACCAATCGGGAAACGTCCGTCTCCATACAAGTGACAATAACAAACAAATAATAACATGGAAAAACTAAGATATGAACGACCGGTCATAAAACGCGTTGAAAGCGATATGCCCAATAAATTTGGCATGAAAACCGAGCAATTTCCAAAGACACACATCGATGGCGTAGCGGTAAAAGACCTGATTAGGGATTATGGCTCACCACTTTTTGTGCTCTCCGAAAAATCCATTCGGAACAATTTCAAAAAGGCACAAAAGGCCTTTAAAATGCGTTACCCAAAAGTGCAGTTTGCATGGTCGTACAAAACCAACTACCTCGATGCCGTGTGTAATATTTACCACCAGGAAGGATCGTGGGCCGAAGTGGTTTCTGGTTTCGAATACGATAAAGCATTGAGAAATGGTGTTAAGGGAAAGCGCATCATTTTTAACGGACCAGACAAAACCAGGGATGACCTTGCAAAAGCCATCAAAAATGAATCACTGATCCACATCGACCATCTCGATGAGTTATATACCATCACCGAACTTACCGAAACCATTGACATAAAACCACGGGTTGCCATCCGCGTAAATATGGACACAGGTATCTACCCCATGTGGGACCGTTTTGGCTTTAACTACGAAAATGGCCAGGCCTGGGACGCCATCAATAAAATAATGGCCAATGGCAAGATGGAGTTTTTGGGTTTACACAGCCACATCGGAACTTTTATGCTCAGCACCACTGCTTATGGAATTGCCACACGAAAGCTGGTTGACCTGGCCATGGGCATCAAACGTAAGTTTAACCACGACATTAAATACATCGACCTTGGTGGAGGGTTCCCATCCAAGAATACGCTTAAGGGGGCTTACCTTCCGGGATATGATACCAATCCATCCTTCGAAGATTTTGCCGAAGAGATTTCTTCAGCCATTCTTAATTCAGAATACAACACAGATAATCTACCTCTTCTCATCCTGGAAACTGGCAGGGCACTGGTAGATGAAGCAGGCTCTTTATTGGGCAGCGTAATCTCTAACAAAAGGTCATCAACCGGAAAACGGACTACAATAATTGATATCGGGGTAAACCTGATGTTTACTTCATTTTGGTATGATCATAAAATTACCCCGGCACAGGAGTTTACACAATTTACGGAAGAAACCACCCTCTATGGTCCGCTGTGTATGAACATTGACATAATCAGGGAAAATGCCCCGCTGCCTCTGCTCAACAAGGGAGACAATTTTGTAATACACAACGTTGGCGCTTACAATATGACCCAGTGGATGCAGTTTATTACCCTGCGCCCTAATGTGGTTTTAATTGATCTCGACAACCAGGTGCACGTTATCAGAAAAGCCGAATCGATGGAAGCCATGAGTAGTTTTGAAAATACACCGGAGCATTTGAAGAAATTTGAATTATAAAGGGATTGCGTAGTCGAGACAAGGCATGCCTTGTCTCGACAATGATTCAAATACACGATTTTTTTTATAGAGATAAGAAATAAAAATGCCTTGTCTCAACGCCAATTCTCCTGGTGTCCAATGCAACCATGTGCAAAAAAACGCATCCAATGCCAAGAATAAATTACATTTGAAGCCTAAACCAATTTGGCCCTTACATTAATGAAAACTTGGAAATACACTAGCAATATTCTGGAAGGCATCCTAAACAGCTACTCCCAAATTTTCTTTTCGAAGAATAAGGTGTTTGCTGTTATCCTGGTTGTGGTAACATTTTTCGATCTTGTTGCCGGTGTCAGCGGATTGGTTTCGGTGATCGCTGCAAACCTTGCGGCTACACTTATTGGCTATAGCAAAGAAAAAGCGGCTGAAGGATACTATGGATTTAACAGTTTACTGGTTGGTTTGGGGATTGGGATTTTTTACCAACCGGGCATTGCCTTCATATTTGTGTTGTTATTTGCTTCGTTGTTTACCTTGTTTCTTACCATCTGGATGGAAGGCTATTTTGGGAAATATGGCCTGCCCTATTTAAGTTGGCCCTTTCTGATCGGCATTTGGGTTGTAACGCTTGCATCGCGAAGTTTTTCGACCTTGGAGATTAGCGAGCGCGGACTCTACATCTTCAACGATATGTATAGCTATGGTGGCATCCCCATGGTAAAAATGTACGATCTGGTGAACAACCTCCCACTCCATGAATCCATCGTTATTTATTTTAAGTCGCTGGGCGCGATATTTTTTCAGTATCATCTGCTGGCCGGGGTATTGATTGCCATTGGATTGTTGATTTATTCCCGGATTGCTTTTCTGCTATCGCTGCTCGGATTTTTTACCGCTTACTTCTACTACCTTTTTATTGGGGCAAACCTGAGCGAACTGAGCTACGGCTACATTGGCTTTAATTATATTTTAACGGCGATTGCCATTGGCGGCTTTTTTATTATACCATCAAGGTATTCATTTTTATGGGTGATTTTGCTTACCCCAATTATTTCATTTATCATAACAGCTACAAGCGTGTTTTTTATAGGCATGCAGCTTTCCATATTTTCGCTGGCCTTCAACATAGTGGTGGTACTATTTATTTATGTTTTAAAATTCAGGGAAAGGTATTTCACCAAACCTGAGTTGGTGAGTATCCAACAGTATTCGCCCGAGCAAAATTTGTATTCCCATCAAAACTACCGTAACCGCTTTGACGTATTGGCACAAACACCTATTGTACTTCCTGTTATTGGTGAATGGACAGTAACCCAAGCACACGATGGCGAACATACCCACCGCAATGATTGGCGCCATGCCTGGGATTTCGAAATTATTGATGACGAAGGTGAAAAGCATACATCCGAAGGGCTTTATCCTGAGGATTACTATTGTTACAATAAGCCGGTCACTGCCCCGGCTGATGGTATTGTGCAGGAAATAAAGGATGGGCTTATTGATAATCCCATAGGTGAAATGAACCTCGAAAAAAATTGGGGAAATACCATCATTATTAAGCACCACGAAAAATTATTCACCAAGATCAGTCACCTTAAAAATGGGGAGTTTAAGGTTGCTAAAGGAGATGCAGTAAAACGGGGCGACATCGTTGCTTACAGTGGTAGTTCGGGTCGTTCGCCTATTCCACATATCCATTTTCAGGTACAGGAAACGCCATTTATAGGATCGAAAACTATCGACTATCCCCTGGCGAAATATATCCTAAAAACAAATTCCGGTTTCGAATTGAAAACTTTTAACCGTCCCGAAAAGGACCAGGTCATCAATAACATCAGTAAAAACGATGCACTGGTGAAGGCCTTCAATTTTATTCCCGGACAAAAAATAAGCTTCGAGCTTGATAACAAAGCTATTGTTGGCTGGGATGTAAAATCTGATATCTACAACAACACCTATCTTGAGTGTAACAAAACAGGATCGAAGGCATGGTTTACCAATGATGGAACCTTGTTTTATTTTACCCATTTTGATGGCGATATGGAATCATTGCTGTACTATTTTTATTTGGGTGCTTATAAAGTGGTACTGGGGTTTTATAAAAACTTATCTATTCAAGATGTATTTCCACTGGCAGTTTTTAAAAACAAGTTCATGCTTTTCTTGCAGGATTTCATGGCACCCTTCCACATTTTTATGAAAGCAAATTATACGATGAAATATGTTAGCATGGAGGATGACATTAGCGATAGCAATGTTTTCCTTGCATCGGAAGCAAACATGAGATTGTCAAAAAATACCGGGCAGCAATTTAAATTTCAAATTGAAATCAATAATTCAAGAGTTGATAAGTTTAAAGTAAGTGGGAAAAATTTATCTATCGTTGCTAAAGAAATCAAATCTTGAGAATCCCTTCAAATAAATACCAAAAATACTTTCTGATTATTTCCGCTTTGTTGGTGGTTTTTATGACAGGTACTTTGTCGCTTTCGCTGAATGCGCAAGAAGAGCATCCAACTTACCGGAATATTGATAGCCTGAGCTATGTCCTGTACAAACAGCAAAAATGGGATGAACTGATAGATGCCGGAAATGCTGCATTAAACCACGGCATCGATTATTACTATTTACGGATGAGAATGGGTGTTGCATGGTACACAAAGCAAAACTACAGGAAGGCCATTCCGCATTTTGAGGGCGCCTTAAAATTTAATGAGCTGGATGAAACCTCCCTGGAATACCTCTACTATTGCTACCTGTTCTCGGGCAGGCAATATGATGTTCGACGGTTATTGCCAAAACTCAGCAAACACAGCAAAGAAAAGATTGGAATTACGGGCCAGCAAGTTTTTGAGGAAATTTACATCGAAGGGGGGCCTTCCATAGCATCAAATCAAAAGATCAAGGATGATTGGAGCCATCCCAAACCGGAGGATAATATTTACAATTCAGCCTACTTTTACGACCAGTACACCTATTTTCATACCGGGTTCAGGTTTAAAATTCACCCGAATATAAGTATTTACCAGGGTTACGAAAACACGGCCGCACCCTTCACCCAAAAGGTCAGGTATCAAAACCAGGAACTGGAAGAATTTACTTATACAGCCCGGCAAAATGATTATTATGGAAGTTTCGTGTTTGGATTGCCCGGAGGGATTCAGGTTACACCAGCCTACCATGTCATTTGGCTGGAATACAACGACAGGAAAATGAAATATGACTCAACTACATTCAGGTTGGTGTCGGATACCACGCAAATCAAAACTCAGGACTATGTGATGTCGTTTTCTGTAAAAAAGGATTTCCCGGTTTTTGCCATCGAATTGAACGGAACCTATGGAGACTTCGGGAGAAACGACCAGACACAACTGGGAATTTCGGGATATACTTATCCGCTTGGAAACCTGAATCTTTACACACAAACCAGCCTGATCAATCGTTGGTCTGGAGATGATTATTCGTTGATCTTTTACCAGATGATTGGCGGACGTGTGGCAAATAAGCTTTGGCTCGAAGGCAGTTTTACAATTGGTGATTTAAGCAACTATGCCGAAAACAATGCCTTTGTCATTTACAATGCCCCAGAACGAATCAATTACAAGTTCGAAACCGTATTTATTTATAGTTTAAGCAAACATTTTGAGTTTTCAGTAAGGTACAGGATGATGCAAAGAGAGAGTAAATATTTATATTTTTACACCCTGGATAGTTTTGAAGTAACAACAAGCAAGTACCTTTATCACACGGTAATTGGTGCAATTAAATATCGATTTTAATGAAGATTATAGACAAATCAATACTTTTGTTTTTCTTGATCCTGATGGTAGTGCCGGTATTGGGCCAGGATTTTGATAAAATACAACAGGCATTTTCGAACAGCTACACCTTCGAATCCAAAAAGGAATACTCCAAAGCCATTCAGGAGTTAATCGAAGTTTACCAGGAAGATTCCTACGAAATCAATCTGCGCCTGGGCTGGCTATATTACAATGCAGGCATGCACCTCGAATCTTCCTCCTATTATAAAAAGTGCATCGAACTTAAGCCTTACTCCGTTGAGGCAAGGTTTGGATATACTTACCCCCTTTCCACACTTGGGAACTGGAGCCTTGTAAAAGTGCAATATTTTAAGATTCTCGAAATCGACCAGATGAACACCCATGCCAATTACCAGCTTGGGCTGATGTTTTACAATACCGAAGATTATGAAGCCGCTTTAAAACATTTTGAAAAGGTTGTCAATCAATACCCCTTCGATTACGATGGCACCATCATGTTTGCCTGGACACATTACCAGCTTGGCAAACTTCGTGAAGCTGAGGTTTTATTTAAGAAGGCATTACTGATAAGGCCGGAGGATGCCTCTGCTTTGGAGGGTTTGGGGCTGGTGAAGTAAGGAAGGTATTGGTGTATTGGGTAGAGGGGGAATAGACTCTTAAAAAGACAAAGAATATTTCGAGTTATTAAATAAAAAACAAGAATGGTTGAATTACCCATTCAATGGGCTGAGAAAATAAATATTAGTACACTTCATTAGGATCCTCTAATGGTTCGGTTTGAACGCATGCTCAATCTGATTAAATATCCCGCTCCCAATACTCCCAGATCATTACCATTGCAAGGGTCTCGAGCTCGCAGTATTATACCAATGTTTTTTGGATTTCACAGCTTTCAGTATCCGACATTTCGGCGAACTGCATCCTGGAGCATGAAGCCATGGCAGCACCACCATCAGCCAGTTTATCATCAGATAATTAATATTTCCAGCCAATCAGCCTTAATTATTTCAAACACAAGCGACAATTGTTTATGTGAACTGATTACCTTTACATCAAATTCAAACTGAATTCAAACCTTGCTACCGGAGTGATTTATGGATAAATAAAAGAAATTTCAATGACTATTTCTAAAATAAAAACTATTCATGTCGTTGATTTTAACAATGTTGAAACCCACGTCAAATGGTTAAATTCTAACCGAGTTCAGAATCACAATTATAGAGCATTTCCAGCAAAAGCTATTTATTTGGATTTCTCATTATCAAGGTTCCTAAAGCCATATCATATTGCCCCTTTGGCTTGTTTGATCCATGAATATCAGTCAAAAGGATTTAAAATTAAGATATCAAAAACTATCCCTCGTATCAAAGATTATTTGGAAAGTTTTGGGTTTGACCGTTTTTGCGATTCTGTAACGGAAACCGGGCTTGAAGATCCTAGAGATCAAAAAACTTTCCCTCTTTGGCTGATTAGAGATGAAGGGAAAGAGTTTTATACCATTAGGGTAAAAGAATATTTCGAGAATAACCATTTTTCTGGCCACGACCTCTTTGTTTTAGGAAATTCGTTAGGTGAACTTCTAAACAATATATTTGATCATTCGCATTCCAAAATCCCAGGCTATACTTTTACTCAGTATAACACAAGAACAAATAGTATAATAACTTGTGTTTGTGATTTTGGAATAGGAATACCCAATTCTGTAAACAGATTTCTAGAAAAGACTGGCGAACAAAAATTAGCAAATGATAAAGCTTTAGAAAAAGCCTTTGAATTAAGTTTTTCTGCATTAACAAAACCACATAATAGGGGTTTTGGTTGGGATACGGTTATTGGAAATATAAAGACCTTACAAGGAAGGCTCCTTATCATCAGTAATAACACAGTTTTTGTATTACATCCCAACGGCAAGATAAATACTCAATTGTTCATCTCAAATTTTCCGGGCACATTAATTGTTGTCACTCTTTATACCAGTAACTTACCACTAAAAGAAGAGAATTCAGATGAATTGGATCTTTTTTAATTACTTTTGCAGTCTTATTAAATCATGAAAACACAAAAAATCATATTAAAGGATATTACTAATAGTGCCTTGTCGAATGCAGACGGGATTCAATTAGAAGTTGTATTAAATCAAGCAATATCTGATGGCTATTCCGTTATCATTTCTTTTCAAGGAATAAGTGTTATGACTACGTCATTTCTAAATTCTTCACTTGGTAATCTAATCGACAAATATGGCATTGACATCTTATCAAACATTAGGTTAGTTGATTATACTTCAACAATCGCGTCATTTATCAAAAAGTATATTTCAGATATTAAGTCATTGTCAACATCCTAAATCTTTTCTTGCCCATGCTGCTCTTAATGTTAATCCAGAGCATTGATTAACCAACATTTACCAATAAACTAAATTTATTGGCATTCGTTAGTTTGTAACGCTTACTACAATTCCCGCTCCCAATACTCCCAAATCATCACCATCGCAAGGGTGTCGAGTTCACAAT
>CAZBDF010000179.1:0-8673 GCA_964490385.1 uncultured Lentimicrobiaceae bacterium
TGTCATAGATGTTATTGGAGTTCTGACTGAAAGCGAAAACCCAAGAAAATATTGATGCGTTCTAAAAACGAGGTTAAAAAAGGAAGGAAGTGAAGTGGCTAAAAATTGTAGCCGTTTGAAATTATTAGCAAACGATGGCAAAATGCGGCTAACTGATGTTGCAGGCACAGAACAATTATTGCGTCTAATTCAATCAATTCCTTCTCCTAAAGCCGAGCCATTTAAAATCTGGCTGGCAAAAATGCAAAAGAGTTGAGGATCAACAAATCAAAAGATGATAATATTAAATTAAAAAACAAAAACTAAGCTTAAGCCTGTTCATAATTAATTAATGCAAAACACACGCGAAAATAAAATCACTTTTATACTATTCATCATAATGATGATTGGCTTGTTCCTTCCCATGTTTCAGCAATTCGCGAAAATTGTTGAGGTGAAACCATTGTTGGGCGCTGTGGAACTTGAAAAAAGGCCAACACGATCCATTGATAGTTGGATTGACGAAAGTTTCCAGGAATCAAGCGAAAAATACCTGAACCAGGAATTTGGCTTTAGAAACTGGTTTGTGAAACTGCACAACCAAATTGAATTTTCGCTCTTCGATGCAACCAACGCCCACAGTGTGGTCATTGGAAAAGATAACTACTTGTACGAGGAAAATTACATCAAAGCTTATTATGGTCGCGATTTTATTGGCGACTCGGCAATGCAAGCAAAAGTAAACCGGATCAAATTCCTGCAGGATACACTTGAGTCCCTCAACAAAGAATTGTTGGTGGTGATTGCTCCAGGAAAGTCCACCTTTTATCCTGAATATATTCCCGAGCATTTGAAAAGCGAAAAATCAAGAACCAACCTCGAAGCTTTCCTTGATCTTGCCAAAGAAGATCAGCTTCAACTTATTGATTTCAATACATGGTTTGTTGATCAGAAAGAAAAATCCGATTATCCGCTTTATCCAAAAACGGGTATTCATTGGAGCCGCTATGCCATGAACCTGGTCATCGATTCATTGCTTTCCTATATCGAAGAGAAAAGAAATATTGATCTTCCGGATGTTAACATCGGACAAATCCAAATCTCGAAAAACCTGATTGATCCCGACCGCGACATTGAGGACGGGATGAACTTGTTGTTTGATATCCGAAACCAGCCGATGGCCAATGCTGACATTAGCTATAATGAGACAGGAAAGGTAAAACCAAAGGCCATCGTTATTTCCGATTCATTTTTCTGGGGCCTTTATGGCAAGGGGATTTTGAAACATGCGTTTAACAATGGTGAATTTTGGTTCTATAACCGTGAAATCCACACACCGGACGGCGAAGGTCCGGGCATGGTTTCCGAAGTCGATTATTTTAGCAAAATCATGAAAACAGATATCATCATTCTGATGACTACTGACGCCAACCTGCCCAAATTTCCCTGGGGTTTTGATGAATCGGCGACCTATGCTTTGAATAACCTCGATGAATATTTGGCCCAACTAAAGAAACGTGAAGAAAAAATCAATGGTTACGTTTCTGCCATCAAGGCTTCACCTGATTGGCTCCTAAGCACAAGAAACCAGGCATTGGACAAAAACATTTCCCTCGATAGCATGATACTACTGAATGCCATTTATATGGTGGAGAATGAGTAGGAAGGTGAGGAGATGGGTAAAAGAAGGTTTATATGGGGAATAGGGTGTATAGGGGGAATAGTGCATTACCAACAAAATTGTAACTAAGCCCAAGCCTTGACTTTGTATCGTCCGAAGGACATACAAACGTCAATTAATGCTAAACGCCGAACACTGAAACTCCAAACTTCCCCTAGTACAGCTCCGATTTCATGATATTTCGTTTATGAAGGAAATGTCTGAAGGAGGTCACCAATACACCGATCCCATATTTAGCACTACGTTGGAAATTGATGGATGAAGCCTCTTCGAAATATTTGGTCGGGCAGGTCACCTCACCAATTTCGTAGCCAGCCATAAAAATCTGCGAAAGCATCTGGTTATCAAAAACGAAATCATCAGAATTATTCTCGAACCCTATGATTTGCAAAACATCAGATGAAAAGGCACGGTAGCCAGTGTGGTATTCTGAGAGTTTTTGCCCAATAAGAATATTTTGCGTGAAGGTTAAAAAGCGGTTGGCCACATATTTATAATACGGCATCCCGCCTTTCAGGGCACCCTTGCCAAGAATCCTTGAAGCCAGCACCACCGGAAAAACATCGTTGGCAATAATGCTTGCCATGGGTTGGATCAATGAAGGTGTGTATTGGTAATCGGGGTGCAACATCACCACTATGTCGGCTTTAAGTTCCATGGCTTTTTTGTAGCAGGATTTTTGGTTGCCACCATAACCCATGTTTTCGTCGTGAACAATGATGTGCTTGATGCCAATCTTTTTCGCCACTTCAATGGTATTGTCGGTACTTTTATCATCAACAATCACCACATCGTCAACGATATCGAAGGGGATTTCGTTGTAAGTTTCCTCAAGTGTTTTTTCGGCATTGTAGGCCGGCATTACAATTACCAGCTTTTTTCCATTGATCATATCAGGCTGCGGCTATTAATAAGTATTGATTGTTTACGGCCTCAAAAATACAGGTTTTTGTACTAATGACAAGTATTTTGTAAAGCATTGAAAATAGGCCTTTCAGTCGCATGCTCCTTCGAGGTGACAAATGATTTTAGTATGGTTTGGGGAGGGAATCGAGAGTTCCAAACCCCGGAAAATATGGCCTCAATGTGTAATGACAAACGGGATAAGATTTCTCCCTTTGGTCGAAATGACAGGGCTTCATTCAGGGTGTATGGGGAGAGGAACATCGGGCGCTTTGCGCCCGATGTTCCTCTCCCCCCAACTAAAAGACTGTCCTGTCTTTTCGAAGGAGTGTAGCGACTGAGAAATCTATTTCTAATAATTATATCTATTTGAACAAGCTCATTTTAATCTGGAGATTTTGAAAGGACAAGCTTAAAGTTAATTATCTGTGATCCTGGATAAAATCCTCGTAATCTACAACTTCTCCACGCTCTATTTCATCTATTCCTATCAGAATTTCTTCCTTTTGTGATTGAGGCAGGGTATCCCAAAAGTCCTTTTTAGATTCTGCACCTAAGATTTTTTTCATCGATGCAAGGATGCCCGGACTATCAGTTTCCAGTATTAATCTTACCAATTCCAATTTTTCGGCATGAATATTCATACGATTATTTTTATGCAAAAAAATGAATTTTTAATCAAATCAACGCATCACCAAATTAATTTTTAGGGGTCGAATTGATATCAATATTTATGGCCGCGATGATAAACTGGGTGCCTAAAATCACAGGCAACACCGATAGCATAATTGTTCCGGTGGGATTATCTACCCAGTCAATGACGATTTCCATGCTTGCAAAAGTAAATCTTTTATTGATCCTGAAGTTCAAGAATGAAATCACGCATACGTACAAATGATTGTTCGTTGACCTTGATCACCTTTATTAGCTTTTGTTCACAACCTTTCACTCCCCAATAATGAATCATTCTTTCCAACACCGGCAATTTTAACCTTGACGATCCGGGATCAATTTCACGGGGATGCAAATACACAAAAACATTTTTATTCTTTTGGTTGGCCGATTCCAACCACTTATTGATAAACCAGGAAGGAAAGAACCGCATATAAAAACCTCCACTAAATCCCACGCTTTTTCCGGCAAACGACACCAATGTTTGTGGAATCTCCCATACATCCATTACTTTTCCATCAACAACAGGCCGGTGTACTTTCTGAGGGAAACCAGGTATGCCATATAAAAAGGTCTTGCCTGGAAACACCGATGAAGAATACAAAATTCCGTGTTTATACAGAATAGGATAAAACCATGAAAGCGTATCCAGGTTGACCGACCAGGATGGTGCCCTAAAACCCACTACCTTTTCTCCAATGATCTGCTCCAGGGCATCCAATGATTTTCTGAGGTCATCTTCAAACTGGGCAGGTGTCATTTCGTACACCAAATTATGATTGAAGCTATGGGATGCTATTTCGTGCCCTTGATCGTGAATTTTTTTCACTATTTGTGGCTTGTTTCTGGCAACTTCTCCCACCACAAAGCACGTTGTTTTTATATCATTTTGGTCGCAAATTTCAAGCAAGCGATCTACATTCTTTTCCAAGTTGGTGTTTTTTCCGCTAAACTTGGTCAGATCAATTGAATCGTAATTTGCATTGTACCATTCTTCAATATCGAAGGTCAAAAAGTTGGAGGTTGTTTTCATTGTGTTTGGAGTTCAACGTAAAAAAACATATTGATTTTTTGTATCTATTTAGCTGTTATAGAATTGAAACAAATCATTTGTGTAAATAGTTTCAATTGTGTCATTTAGCTTCGCTATCATTAATTGTCATTTGCGCTTCGCGCGACATTTATTAAAAAAATGACTATTAATGACCATCAATGACAACAAAACTTGTCCGTATGGATGACTTCCAATTGGAAAAAGATTTTAGTTTTAACAAATCTCTTAACCAATTAAACAGTTACGATTTTTTGTTAAAATAGGGGCTAATTTTTTACTACCATAAAAACCCCGCCTACAATTAACAATACACCAGCCAAACGCAACAAGGTAATTTGTTCGTTAAAAACAAAATATCCGGCAATTAATGAGTAGATAAATGCTACACTGGAAATAGGTATAACCAGACTGATTTCGTATTTTGACAACAGCCACATAAAAAACCCCGTAGCAATGGCGTAAACCACAAATCCAGAGAATATCCATCCATTAAGGATGATCCTGAAGAAATTCTCTATAATACTCTTATCGGGTAGATAAAATCCACCAATCCTTTGTAAACCTATCTTCCATAACACCTGTCCTGATGTTACGAGGAGGGTGGTGAAAAACGACAATAAAACTACTCTTACCATTGTAATTAATTTTGGATACTAAATTCATTCATCGGCCTTAACTCCTTGTTTTTTTCATGCAGGCGATAATTATAGATTGGGATTTATTTGGAATTTGGAATTTGGACTTTGAACTTTGGATTTTGCGCAATAGCGTTATTTTGGCGTTGAGTTGATATCGATATTAATGGCTGCAATAATAAACTGTGTCCCTAATATCAAAGGCAACACCACGAGCATGATCGTTCCTGTTGGCGTAGCTACTTGATTAATTGTATTATCAACCCATATATAAAGTCCATAAAACACACCCCAAAGGAGCATCGGCATCCCCACCAGGGTATAAACGGAAGCCATATTAAAATCATAAATCAAATACTTCAGGATAAACCGTTTGATCAATCCTTTAATAAGCAAAATCGGGAAACGTAACATAGTATTCCTGATACTGAGCGAACTCTCCTCATCGCCATACCTGGCGGGAATGGGCACATCCTTTACTACAGTATTCTGAATATTCAGACGGATCAACATATCGGTTTCAAAGAAATATCTTTTGGCCAGTTTATCAAGGTTTATCTTCTCAAGTACTGATTTGCTGATAGCGGTATAGCCATTGGTTGGATCCATCATATTCCAATAACCCGAACAAGCTTTTACCATGAAGGATAAGGCACTGTTGCCAATAAGACGAAATTTAGGCATCGCACGCAAGGCTGTAAAATCTATGAAACGATTGCCTTTGGCATAGCCAGCCTGGCCTTTAACAACAGGTTCGATAAGCTGAGGTAGATAGGTTGGATCCATTTGGTCATCGCTATCCATTTTTATTACAATATCACAATTCAACTCAAGTGCCTTTTTATAACCTGTAACCATAGCACCTCCAACACCCTGGTTGATTTCGTGGGCAACAACGATAATACGTCCGTCATTCGCCGACATGTCCCGTGCAATCTGACCCGAATTTTGAGGACATTTATCATCCACAACAATGATGTGATTAATAAATGATGGCAAGCCTTCAATAACGTTTTTCAGATGTTTATTGGCTTTATAGGTAGGGAGTACAACTGCTATAGTGTGATGATCTTCCATTTTATACTTATTGTTATTTTTCGGCCTCATCAGCATATCGATAAATACCTTTCCTGGCGGCATCATAATCTGGATCCCTAATCAAGTCCTGAAACTTTTCGGAAGGCCTTATGCGCCAGAATGAATCCATGTAGGCCTCTTTGGTCATGGCCACCCAATGAATAGCACCATAATGATATTGAATATGATGGAATGTACTCCTTACCGTAACCAACACAAAAACAAGGATCAAAGCATATTTTAACACCGCTTTTCGGCTTAAGGCCCAGGTAATGAAAGCTGCCAGCGGCAAAGCCATTACTCCATACATATCGATGAAAGCGCGTATACCAAAGCCTCCACCAAACCACCAATCCCACCAGGAGCTTAAAACATAGACATTCACGATGAAAAATATAAGCACCGGAACAAAGAATTTTCTATAGTTTTTCCATAGGACAGGTAAGCCGAGCAAGGCAAATATCATAACCGGTGTATAAATCAACCAACCCTTACGCCACGAAAACAGGATATCCATGATCTGTGGATTCCCAAAAAAGAAACCCTGGTCATCGGGATAAGAAAAATAAAGAAACTGGCCGGCCTGAACTTTCCAATAAATAAATTGTGGTATCCACACCAAAAAGAATCCGGCAATCATGATCAGTACTTTTTTCCAGTTGCACAGGAAAAATAAAATCCTTGCACCAAATTCCTTTAATGATTTAACATCCCAAAGCAAGAAAACGAGCAGAATTAAAATATTGGTTGGCCTGATGAGTGCAATCAACCCGGCCAGAGACCCAATCAAGACCGCTCGCATGAATGTGCTTCTCTCGTACCAACGGTTGGTGAGATATAGGAAAACCGAAATGAGGGCAAAATTATAAACATGCGTCATGGGCGATTCAACTACCAAATACCAAAGCATATTTGTTGTAAGTGGCAAGAGTAGGATGACAAGCCCGGTAACGAGTTCCGAAAAATATTTCAGCAGGAGCTTTCGCAAAAAAGCAAGTCCGATTAGAAGATAAACAAACGAACTCAACATCAGTGCAAAACGATATGGAAGGCTATAACCAGTTTGTGGATAATCGAAAATTTGTGCATACCAATGCGCAACAATGAAAAACGGAAAATACAAAAAGGCCATCCCAGTGCTTGCCGTAATTACCTTTTTACCAATCGGGGTTTCTTTGGGCCACAACACATATTGATCGTTGTAAAAGGCTCCATTCTCAATCTTTTCCAATGCAAGATCGTGGTAAATGAATGTTACCGGAAGATAGGCATAATAAACATAAACATCATGGACGATAACCCTGCCATCATCTTTCCAGAGCCCAAGATTAATATCAATGTACCCAACGATGATGATGACCAGTACCAGTGCTATTTTCGAAAACCCGATTTTTTTTAAAACCTTCATCTGCTATATTGAAACCTGTTGAAATGAGGTGCAAAGATAAAAATATTCTATCATGCCCTTTGGTGAGGATATGTTCAGCACACAAATCAAAAATTAATTTTTTTTAGCACCGTATTAAAGGTCATCCGAGTCAATCCACATCAGATGCCAACGCGATTCATCAAAAAGTAGCTTATCGTCAATTTGCTGATTCAACTTTTTTATGATTAAGGAAAAAATGAAAGGTGATTTCAAAAACCCTAATTTCAGCAGACGGTACTTTGATGCCCATTGTTTTCCCATCATGGTTACGATAGCCTCAGCATTTTCGCTTTTAGCTATTTGCTTAAAAACACGGTTGATTCCAGGAAGACATTTTTCATTTCCATCCAGTACCATCAAATCAAGGATGGCAATAACGGGTATTTTCTCCATTTCGGATTTACGCACTACTGCCATGCCAAAAAGCTTTCCATCCTTGCGGGCAGTAATAATTTTATATTCCGTTTCGGGTGCACCCAAACGCCATCTCATAAAATCCATGGTTTTTTGCAGCGGATTCCCAATTTGCGATTGCCATTGTTCGAAAAACTGCGTATAATCTGTCAATCCGAAAAAGCCAGTTTTATCCAACACATCGAATGTAAAGCCAGATGAACGCTTTGCAGCAAAAAACCCGTTATAAGCCCAAAGCCCAGCGTTTGCAAGAGGTGAAAGAAACCCGGCTTTATACCTTGTAAGCAACGAGTTGGCTTTTAAAAACCGGATATAAATCGGCATTTCAAAAACAATTTTCCATTTCACCTTCAGGTGGCCAGGAATCGCTTCTGGGCGTATAGGATAGCCGCTTACAAAATCAAGTCCCACTTGCTGCATGGCATCAGTCGAATAATGGCCGAGCCTTGTAAAAACCCCTTTGCCACGGGCTTTAATGCCAGTCATAACATCACATACCATACCTGCAGTGAACATATTTTCGCCACATTTATATCGGTATGGTATCGATGCATAATAAGCAATCATATCATCTCCAGACCACGTGACATATTCATACGATTTAACCTTGGTGGGAAAAGATTGGAACTTCCAGAAATAATGCTCGTCCTTTTCTATAGTGGTCCCAAGGGTTTCAGGGAAACACTCTCTAAAAAGCTCACGCTGTTCCTTCAGGTTTTTTGTATGATCAAATTTTGAAAAACTTAGCTCCATTATATCTTTTCCCAGTATTTATTGTTTAATCTATGTCTGACTATAAAGTCAGTCCTTTTCAATAGCCCCCGTACAG
>CAZBDF010000180.1:0-2194 GCA_964490385.1 uncultured Lentimicrobiaceae bacterium
ACAAAATTAGGAATCTTTGGGCTTTTTTTGTACTTTAAACTTTCGGACACTTATGGTCTTGGGCAGGTGATAATTCGGTTAATTAGCGTAATTTGATGACAATTATTTTAACAGAGTGATATTTGTTGTACACCCACTAGTGTCATGTCAAACATATTATGACGATTGAAAGTGCTCTGCACGTTTCAATGTCAATACCCTGACTTTCAATCGTGCGTAGCACATTGAAACGTCAAAATAACCCGAAACCTCACAATTGACATGACACTAATTACCAATCATCTTACCCCAGCCATCTTTTTACTATTTTTGCCTCCTTTTCCTCATAAACTCAAATGCACGACAAGCAGAGAACAAATAAAATCATCAGGGCATCGTGGATAGCAGTTGGCAGCAATGCCGCACTGGCCGTATTAAAAATCAGCGTCGGGATAATTGCAGGTTCACTGGCTGTGATTGGTGATGGTATTGATTCGGCTGGTGATATTGTAACTTCATTAATAACGTTATTCACTGCAAGGATTATCTCGAAACCACCCAACCTGAAATTTCCGTATGGATATCGAAAAGCTGATACAGTGGCTGCAAAGGCCTTGTCATTCATCATCTTTTTTGCCGGTGCTCAACTGGCCATTTCTACCATTCAGAAGATTTACGAAGGTGGTGGAAATACAATCCCTGATCCTATTGCCATTTATGTGATTGTAATTTCGGTGCTGGCGAAGCTGGGTTTATCCAATTATTTACTAAAAACCGGCAGGAATATTGAAAGCCCAATGCTGATAGCTAACGGTAAGAATATGCGCAATGATGTGGTGATTTCTGCATCTGTACTGGTGGGTTTAATTTTCACTATTTATTTTCAAATGCCGATAATCGATTCAATTTTTGCATTGCTCATCGGCATCTGGATCATGAAAAGCGGTTTCGATATTTTTATGGAAACCAATGTGGAGTTGATGGATGGCGTGAGTGATCAATCAGTTTATAACAAGATTTTTGAAACGGTTGAGCGGGTTGAAGGCGCTAGTAACCCACATCGTTTGAGGGTACGGAAACTGGCCAATATGTATGTAATTGGGATAGATATTGAAGTGGATCCGGAGTTGAAGATTGGTGAAGCCCACGATATTGCAAAAAACCTCGAACAGTGCCTTAAAGATCGCCTGGGAAACGTGTATGACATTTTGGTGCATGTTGAGCCCCACGGGAATTATGAAGCAGATGAATCTTATGGAATTTCATCGAAAGATATTGAAACAAACTAAAACAAAAAATAAATGAAACGTACATTACTTTTTCTGATAATTGTTGTTATGATTGGCGGGCATTCCAAGCTTTCGGCCCAGGACAAACTCTTTACTTTGAACGATTATATGAACTGGGATCTCTATCCCGAATCAATAAGCAATTTGCATTGGATGGCAGGGATGGATGCTTTCACTTTCGTGAAAAATGATGCTATTGTCCGTAAGAGTGTAGATAACTCATGGGAGGCAGACACCATTCTTCGGCTGGCTGATTTAAACAGTGCTGCATCAAAAGCCGGAGTTGAGGAGATGCGCGGATTCCCCGGCATCAATTGGATGGACGAATCTCAGTTCTATTTTATTAGGGACTCAAAAGTTTTTGTGTTCAGCTTTGCTGATACTACAATAAAGCAAAAAAATGTATGGAACGAAAATGCCGAAAACCTTGAGCGGCATAATGAAACTTTTTCGGTGGCTTACACCATCGATAATAATTTGCTTGTGGCCATTGATGGTGAGGTGATGGAAGTTTCGGAGGAAGAGAATCCTGATATCCTTTATGGACATGTGCCTTCCCGAAATGAATTCGGCATCAGCAATGGTTCTTTCTGGTCGCCTGATGGAAGTTTGCTGGCTTTCTACCGAATCGATCAAACTGAAGTAGAGGATTACCCGATGGTGGATATCTTTAATAGGATTGCCAAAGCCGACCCCATCAAATATCCTATGGCAGGTATGAAAAGCCAGAAAGTTAGCCTGGGTGTTTTTAATCCTGACTTTAACGAAATAACATGGATGCGCGTAAACGGATCCGAAAACCAATACCTGACTTCAGTGACCTGGGGGCCGGAAAGTAAATTCATTTACATTGGGCTGTTGAACCGCGACCAGAACCATCTTAAAATGAATAAGTATGATGCCCTGACCGGCAAATACATAAAAAC
>CAZBDF010000180.1:2294-8667 GCA_964490385.1 uncultured Lentimicrobiaceae bacterium
AAAAACAAAAACTATTTTATTGATGTTTTTGGTAGCACTAAAATGGCAAGAGCTTATTATTTGATAGATGGCAAAGGTGAAGTAATCGATACTTTACTCACGGATGAAAATCCATACGAGGAGTACAAAGTTGGTGAGATGGAAATTTTCACTATAAAGGCTGATGATGAAGAAACAGATTTGTATTGCCGCCTGATTAAACCTGGCGATTTTGATGCTTCGAAAAAATACCCCGTCCTTGTTTATACCTATGGTGGGCCGCACGCGCAGCTGATTACAAATTCGTGGACAGGTGGCGCGGGTTTCTGGCTCAATTATATGGCTCAGCAGGGCTATGTTGTTTTTTCACTTGATAACCGTGGCTCGGCTAACCGTGGCTTCGAGTTCGAAAGTATTATTCACAGGCAATGTGGTGAAAAAGAAATAGCCGATCAGATGGCTGGAGTTGACTATCTTAAAACATTGGATTACGTTGACACCAATAAAATTGGCGTGGATGGTTGGAGTTACGGAGGGTTTTTAACGACTTCGCTAATGCTAAGAAACCCCGGAGTTTTTAAAGCAGCTTGTGCCGGAGGTCCTGTCATCGATTGGAAGTGGTACGAAACAATGTATGGCGAGCGCTACATGGACACGCCCATGCAAAACCCAGAAGGCTACGAAAAAGCCAATGTGTTGAATTACGTCGATCAACTCGATGGCAAACTCCTCATTATCCATGGGACCAAAGATCCTGTGGTGATGTGGCAAAACAGCCTCACATTTCTGGATGAATGCATCAAAAACGGTAAGCAGGTAGATTATTTTGTTTATCCCGGTGCCGGCCACAATATGCGCGGCAAAGCCAGGGTGCA
The DNA here is from genome assembly GCA_964490385.1 of uncultured Lentimicrobiaceae bacterium. GTDB lineage: Bacteria > Bacteroidota > Bacteroidia > Bacteroidales > 4484-276 > 4484-276. Next base: position 3,149 of record CAZBDF010000180.1, read on the forward strand.
TATGTTCGAGAAGATTACCGGGTATTTTGATGAAAATTTGAAATAATCATGAAAAAAAGATTCAACGATCGCTACCTCACCAACGACCTTCCATGGAACATCAACCGCCCGGATTTTAACCTGGTCAGTACAGTGAAGGAATTTGGCATCCATCCTTGCAAAGCACTCGATATTGGCTGCGGAACAGGTGACAATGTACTTTGGGCTGCACGGCAGGGTTTTGAGGCTGCCGGGATCGACCTTTCAGAAAAAGCCATCGAAATGGCCAAAGAAAAGACTGAGAAAAACAAAGTGAAAGCAGGATTTTTCACGCGTGATATTTTTAAAGATGAAATCCCAGGTGCTCCCTATTGCTTTATTTTCGACAGGGGTTGCTTTCATTCTTTTGATGATGATGCACAACGAAAGGAATATGCCCGTATCGTTTCTTCCTTGCTTGCTGATGATGGCCTTTGGCTAACACTTGCCGGAAACTTCGATGATGGGCGTTTGGATATGGGTCCACCAAAACGCTCGGCACTTGATGTGGTAGCAGCCGTAGAACCCTATTTCAAAATCATTTCCCTGAAACAAGGCCGCTTCGATTCCAACGATGAAATTCCATCTAAGATTTGGGTTGGCTTGATGAGAAAGCGTTGATAACTACAACTTCTTAAACGATTTCGAGTCGCTAAGGTAGTCGTAACCATTAACTCAGTGGTGTTTACCTTTTACTGATAACAGATTGATGACGTCCCAAAAATTGGGTCAAGGCAAATTTCGGTGAGTAATTGTCCTAAAAAGAAATCGACCTCCATCCGGGCGGACGAAGGTCGAAGTGCAATCAATTAATCCCTAAAAATCTGTTTGCCATGAAAAATGAATCTACCCCTAAAACGATTCACTAAAAAATGACAATGCGAATGTACACCAAGACATGCCCAAACATACGTTTGAATAAGTTAACGGCGGGTTTAAAAAAGTTAACGGTAAATTTGGTTTAGCTATTTCTAAGGATGATCCACACAGTTATTCAAAAATCCGATAAAAGGTTTCATTTGTCGGAAAGCATCCACAACGAAAGGTGTAAACTTTGGCTGGGTTATTTGGTTTTCCGGTATAGATGCGCCGGCAATGTAGCTCTTGAACTTTATTAATTCAATTTCCTCAAAGTCCTGAGGGAAACCTTTGGGAGGACGCTTCAATTTGTCGCCACTCATCTCACCAAAACTATTTACAAAGTTTTTATTGTCGATGATCTTTCTAAATTCTTTCGGTGAATGAAAAATCTCATATCTGATGGATTTCAAGATATCAGGCTCGGGCTGCCATTTACCACCACCAATAAAACAATTGCCGGGTTCGACATGTAGATAATATCCGGCGTGCCTGCTTTTTCGTCCGCCTTTATTAAAAGCTGCTCCCATGTTGATTTTGTAGGGATCTTTGTTTTTCGAGAAACGTACATCTCGATAAATTCTAAATACACAGTCTTTTGGCTTTAGCAAGCCTATGTCGCTATCAAAATTTGAAATGCCTTTTATAACTTCAGCAACAATAGTCTCAAATTCTGATTTTGCTTCCTCGTACCTAACTTTGTTCGTCTGAAACCAATCTCTGTTGTTGTTGTTTTTCAAATCCTCAAGAAATGCCATTATGATTTTCATAGCAGAATGTATTTAATTATTCCTGAATTTTATTCTCAGGTAGAAGAATACGCTTATTTTTACAAAAGAAAACAATAAATTGCCAAGGTAGTTCAAAAATGGAGAAGGATTTTTCAGCCCTGTTTCGCAACAGCCCTTTGTTAAAGTTAACGCTTTTACTAACAGGTAGCATGACGGTACTTGCCGGTGCCGGCATTACTGCGGCAATTCCCGAGATACAGGATTTTTTTTCAAACCAGGAAAACGCATCCTTTTACAGCAAGCTAATATTAACCATACCAGCATTGTTTATTGCTGTGCTCGCACCCTTCGCAGGGCATATTATTGATCGCTTCGGCCGAAAAAAACTGCTCATGATTTCCCTAATAATTTATGCCCTGGCCGGAACTTCGGGATTGTACCTGGGTGATATCATCAGCCTACTGATTGGCAGGGCTATGCTTGGAGTTGGTGTTGCAGGCATAATGACGGTAAATACTACCCTCATCGGTGATTATTTTAAGGGTAAAGAGCGAAGCCGGTTCATGGGCTGGCAGGGTGCGTTTATGGCATTTGGCGGTGTTGTATTTGTTTCGGTGGGAGGATTGCTTGCCGATTTTTCCTGGCGCTTACCGTTTCTTGTTTATGCTTTTTCAATCATTGTTCTAATCTTGACCTTCTTCTACATCTACGAACCTGAAATTTTGAGTGATAAAGTGGTGAGGCAAAAACAACCTGCCAATAAACAAATAAAGAAGATTGGGCTTGTGTATGTTACTTCTTTTATAGGAATGATATTTTTTTATATGATACCCACACAAATCCCATTTCTGCTATTAAATATGGCAGATATTTCTAATTCAAGTGTTGGGTATTCGATTAGCCTGGCAATTTTAGCTGGGGCCATTTTATCGATAAATTATGGCAAAATCAGGCTGAAGTTTAATTTTTTTCAAATCTATTCAATTACCTTTTCCCTGATGGGCCTTGGCTTTCTCATCATTTCTTTTTCTAATTCTTATATAGGCATCCTGAGCGGCTTAATCATTGCGGGCTTCGGAACGGGATTACTGATGCCCAACTCAAACCTATGGCTGGTCTCTCTTGCCCCACAAAACAAAAGGGGAAGAATGGTTGGTTTCCTTAATCTTTTTGTTTATTCCGGACAATTCTTATCTCCAATCCTGGTTTTTCCGCTCATTAAATGGCAATCAGTATATTTCGCCTTTGGTACAGCTGGAATCATTATGCTGCTGCTGGCCATCTATTTTTTACTTAAGAACATTCGATCAGGTAAATAATTAAAATCGAGGTAAAACCGTTTTTTTTACTGTGATAAACATTTTCACTCTTTATTTGTTTGATGCATATATATTTTGATTAGACATAAAATTTTCAAACAATGAAAAAACTTTCAGTTTTAGTTTTAATGCTCACTGTGTCGCTATTCATGTTTGCACAGAACAACGAAAAACCCAACATTCTGGTGGTCTGGGGCGACGATATTGGGCAGTCAAATATCAGTGCTTACACCATGGGCATGATGGGTTACCGTACCCCCAACATCGACAGGATTGCCGACGAAGGCATGATATTTACCGATTATTATGGGGAGCAAAGTTGTACAGCCGGACGCTCATCATTTATTACCGGCCAAAGTGTTTTCCGTACAGGTTTGAGTAAAGTTGGCTTACCCGGTGCAGACTTAGGTTTGCAGGAAGAAGACCCAACCATTGCAGGCATCCTGAAAAGTAAAGGGTATGCAACCGCACAATTTGGTAAAAACCACCTGGGCGACCGCGATGAATTCCTACCAACTAACCATGGCTTTGATGTTTTCCTTGGTAACCTTTATCACCTTAATGCAGAAGAAGAGCCGGAAAACGAAGATTATCCCGCCGATATGATAATGGCGGATGGACAAACCTTCAAAGAAAAATTTGGTCCACGCGGGGTAATCTCATCCACTGCCGACGGCAAAATTGAAGATACCGGCCCCCTCACTAAAAAACGTATGGAAACCATCGATGATGAAACTGTGGCTGCTGCCAAGCAATGGATCATTGATCAAAACGACGCAGGCAATCCCTGGTTCTTGTGGTGGAGTGGCACACGCATGCACTTCCGTACGCATGTGAAAGAAGAGATAAAAGGCATTTCAGGACAGGATGTATATTCTGATGGTATGCTTGAACATGATATGCATATCGGCGAATTCCTCACTTTGCTTGATGAGCTCAACATTGCCGATAAAACCATCGTTTTTTATAGCACCGACAACGGCCCACATTACAACACCTGGCCCGACGCTGCTGCAACTCCTTTCCGTGGCGAGAAAAATACCAACTGGGAAGGTGGTTGGCGTGTTCCGGCAATGGTTCGCTGGCCCGGCGTAATTGAACCTGGTTCTGTTTCCAACGAAATTATGCACCACATGGACTGGCTGCCAACATTTGCTGCTGCCGCCGGTGATGACAATATTAAAGAGGAATTGCTGGATGGTTATTCTGCCATTGGCAGGGATTATAATGTTCATCTCGATGGCTACAATTTCCTTCCATTTTTTAAAGGTGAAGTTGACAAGGGGCCACGTAACGAGATTTTTTATTTCTCGGATGATGGAGACCTCACGGCACTTCGTTACAATGATTGGAAACTTATTTTTATGGAACAGCAAACCGAAGGAACCTTCAGGGTTTGGATGGAACCATTTGTACCACTTCGCGTACCACTTATTTTAAACTTGCGCCGCGACCCCTACGAAAGAGCCCCGCTTACTTCAAACACATACTACGATTGGCTCCTCGACAGAGCTTACCTTTTGGTTCCTGCCCAAACATATGTGGGTGGTTTCCTGAGTACTTTTGTTGATTATCCACCACGCCAAAAAGCAGCTTCCTTCAGCCTCGACCAGGTGATGGAAAAGCTTGAAAATGGCTACGACGGGCAGTAGAATAAATTTATACTAACTACTAAGAAACAGTATTAAAAGCTTTTTTTATTCTGCCTCTTGAGTTTTTGTAACTAATCAGTCTAATAAAACGCTTGATCAAATTGTTCATCCCCTACGGGGAACCCCAGATTGCACACACAATTGGTTTTACTACAATACTCAATCGCCTTCGGCGAATTCCACGTAACGGATACAGTATTGTAGTTTTGCAAGCATGAGATTGACCTGACCTTTTTCGAGCATCCCCACACATTCATCATAATCTATCCCAAGTAAAATTTCAGCTTCCGGGATTTCCTTTTTTACAAAGGCCTCACTGTTTGAACCCTTTAGCACGACTATTTTTAAAGATTCATCATTCAAAACTTCAGGTTCATCGGTATCAGAAAATGCGAATGATTTAGTAAGTATTGATTTTTCGGAAATCATATGTGCCCCCACGAAAATTGCCTTCATATTTCTTTTGGTGGTAATCGTCATCCCCGACATCACCATGTCCACTTTTCCTTCTTCAAGTGATTTGAGCAGATCGGCAAAAGGAACTTCAACTATTGTTAACTTTAGCTCCATTTCGTTTGCCAAATTTTTCGCCAATTCCACCTCATAGCCAATAATTTCTCCAGCTTTATCTTTTATAGCAAAAGGTGGTTGCGTGGCGGTCATTCCTACCCTCAACTCGCCCCGGTTCAGGATTTCTTTAAGGTACTTCTGCGAAAAACCCGGAACGGATAATAGGCAAACAAGTATGGATAAGATAAATAGTTTGATTAGCTTTTTCGTCGTAATTTTTTTTTAATGGATAATATGAAATATTACAATTTTGTAACATCAATTTTAAAAAGCTTGGCAGCATTCTTCCACAGGATGAGTTCTTTCTTGTCATCGGGCAAGTCGAGTTGATTCATGAATTTTAGGTATGATTTCATGGTAGCAATTGGCCA
>CAZBDF010000181.1:0-8659 GCA_964490385.1 uncultured Lentimicrobiaceae bacterium
AATCAGAAGTGAGTTTACAACTAAGAATCGATAGTTCTTGTAAATTTGTCATAGATTGAAACAATCCGGCAGGGAATGAAGTAAAGTTGTTTTCCACCATATCAATACCCGTTAAATTGGTGGTATTATTGAACAGTCCGGCAGGAAGGAAATCAATTTGGTTATTAAACATGCCAAGATATTCCATATTTGTAAGGTCATCAAACCAACCTGCAGGAATGCTTCCCAAAGGGTTAAATTCCATCTGAAGAATGAATAATTCACCAAGGTTAGCAAATACAGTATTGGGTGATGCAAAACTTTGAGCTGTAAGTTGATTGCGTGCAATGGAGAGTTCTCCCAAATATGGTGATTTGTTAAACAAATCGGCAGGTAAGTCATTCAACTGGTTATCCGAAAGGTTTAGCACCATTAGTTCTCCAAGGTTATCGAAAATTCCTTGTGGCAGGGTTTGAAAATTATTAAAGCCTAAATCCAATTCTTCGAGTTGAGTGAAACGGTCGAAAATGCCGGCAGGTATGGAATTTAAAGTGCTATTGTTGCGAACGATAATAGCTTTGGCATTGTCGGGAACGGCAGCCAGTTGGCTTATATCCGTGAATGTGCCAATAAATTCATATCGTCCCTCACTTGAGATAGAATCACATCTGATAATATCAATTTCAAAAGTATAAGGTACAGTTGCATCGGCACAAACAAATCCTGCATTATCGGCTAATGATACTGAAGTGAGGTTAGGAAGGTTTCCGTTGGTAATATCAGGTGGTATGGTTTGCAACCAATTCATTGCAAAACCTAATGATACCAGGTTTGTATTATTGGCAAATGTTCCGGCAGGTAAATCAGTGATTTTGTTTTCATTCAATTCTAATGATTCCAAACTTGTAAGTCCGTTAAATGTGTCCGGAGTTAATAATGTCAATTCACATTCATAAGCACTTAGGTAATCGAGGCTGCTCAGGTTGTCAAATAAACCGACCGGGAAATTACCCAATGGGTTTACAGCAATATCAAGCAAAGTGAGATTAGTAAGATTATTAAAAAGACCATTTGGAAAACTCGCCATAGTAAGTTGGTTTGCGCTGATTGCAAGACCACCTAGATTTGTCAATGCATCGAAAATACCGGCAGGGAACGAGTTTAATTGGTTTTGATTTAAATCTAATTGTTCAAGGTCGGTCAACGCATTAAAAATACCTGCAGGTATCGTTTGTAAATTATTATGGCTTAAATCAAGGTGAGTAAGATTAGGCAAACAATCGAACACACCAACTGGAAGTTCTTCTATTGCATTATTTCTTAAAATAAGCACCTGAGTACTTGTAGGCAAATCAGTTAGTGAATTTGCTGTTAAAGTAATGCCCTGCAGCACTGTAATGCAATTAACCGTATCGGTAGTGCAGGCACACGTTTCGCAATTTACATTTTGCGCAAAGGAAGATACTGCCATGAACAGTATCAGAAACATCGAAATTGTTAGTTTTTTCATTTTGTAATCCTTTAAAAATTTATATTAAATATGAATTACAAAGAAAAAGCACAGCAAAATGAGAACAAAAGTTTTTATACAAGCGGCATGAAACACAATAAAAACAACATCTGCTGATATGGAAACGGAAAAATGTAAAATTAAGGCATCAGAGAAATAAAACATTCAGCCTCGCATTCATACACATTAGCAGGTCGCATCGGCTAACGCACCACTAAAACCAGCTAATAAGAATGACTGTCCCAACACCTGCGGAGTTGTTCAACAAAACCCGGTACAGGTTTCGGTATTGTAGCCACAAAGTTCTGGTGGAATACGGTCAACCCTGGGGTTGTGCTTTGCAAAAAGAAAAGTTATACGCATTTGAAATGCAAAATTGTACCTTTCAATGAAACCTGATTTTTGAATTTCCGATGTGCTACGCTTTAAAAAGTGATTATTTTTGCAGCCGGTTGAACCAAAACGATTTAAATTATGGAACAAATTAAAAAATCAAAAGTAGCAGAATTGCTGAAAACTACCGACTTCGACAGGGTAGTAAATGTTAAAGGATGGGTACGTACAAAGCGTGGAAACAATAACATCGCTTTCGTTGCCCTAAATGATGGTTCAACAATAAATAATATCCAGGTGGTTGTTGATGTACCTAACTTTGACGAGGAAACACTGAAACTGATAACCACAGGTGCCGGGATTTCGGTAACAGGAAAACTTGTGCAGTCGATGGGCAAAGGGCAGAGTGTGGAGATTCAAGCCAGCGAAGTTATTGTTTATGGCACGGCAGATCCCGAAACTTATCCGCTGCAGAAAAAAGGCCATTCGATGGAATTTCTTCGTGAAATTGCCCACCTCCGTCCACGCACAAATACCTTTGGCGCAGTTTTAAGGATCAGGCATTCATTGGCCTATGCCATTCACAAATATTTTAACGACAATGGATTTTATTACCTGCACACACCCATCGTTACAGGCTCAGATGCCGAGGGTGCCGGGCAAATGTTCAGGGTAACCACGCTGGACGCAAAAAATCCACCTTTGCTCGAAAACGGGGAAGTTGACTATAAAGAAGATTTCTTTGGTAAGCAAACCAACCTCACGGTTTCGGGGCAATTGGAAGGGGAACTTGGGGCACTGGCACTGTCGCTGATTTATACTTTTGGCCCAACTTTCCGTGCCGAAAATTCCAACACCCCACGCCACCTTGCCGAATTCTGGATGATTGAGCCCGAAATGGCTTTTCATGATATTACAGATAACATGGACCTGGCCGAGGATTTTCTCAAGTACCTTGTTAAATACGCCCTTGAGCACAATGCCGATGACCTGGAATTTTTAAATAAGATGTTCGACAAACAACTTATCCAGCGACTCAATTCAATTGTAAACACCAAATACAAACGCCTTACTTACACCGAGGCGATAACAATCCTTGAAAAATGCGGTAAGAAATTTGAATTCCCGGTGAGTTGGGGTGTGGACCTTCAGTCGGAGCACGAAAGGTACCTGGTGGAGCAACATTTTAAAAAGCCTGTTATCCTAACGGATTATCCGCGCGACATCAAAGCTTTTTACATGAAGCAAAACGACGATGGTAAAACCGTTAGGGCAATGGACGTTTTGTTCCCAAATATCGGTGAAATCATTGGCGGGTCGCAGCGTGAAGATGATCTGGATAAATTACTCGAAAGGTGCAGGGAAATGAACATTCCCGAAAAAGATATCTGGTGGTACATCGACACACGCAAATATGGTACCGTACCTCATAGCGGTTTTGGGCTTGGCTTCGAGCGTTTGGTACTGTTTGTTACAGGCATGAAAAATATCAGGGATGTAATCCCGTTTCCACGGACACCACAAAATGCGGAGTTTTAATTGTAAGTTTGTAAATTAGCACGAGACCTGGAAGGTTTTTTGATAAAAGATTTGTCAGTTTTAATGAACCTGCCAATTCAATAGAAATCAAACCTTCCAGGTCTTCAGGCATGAAAAATATCAGGGATGTAATCCCGTTTCCGCAGACACCACAAAATGCGGAGTTTTAATTGTAAGTTTGTAAATTAGCACGAGACCTGGAAGGTTTTTTGATAAAAGATTTGTCAGTTTTAATGAACCTGCCAATTCAATAGAAATCAAACCTTCCAGGTCTTCAGGCATGAAAAATATCAGGGATGTAATCCCGTTTCCGCAGACACCACAAAATGCGGAGTTTTAATTGTAAGTTTGTGAGTTAGCACGAGACCTGGAAGGTTTTTTGATAAAAGATCTGTCTGTTTTAATGAACCTGCCAATTCAATAGAAATCAAACCTTCCAGGTCTTCAGGCTACAAACTACGTGAGTAGATTATTTACGGGTGATGTTTGATAAATTTTAAAAAGAAAATAAAAAGTATTTCCTGGGTAAGGTAGATTTTTAATACATTTACAAATGAAATAATTATTGGCATAATTGATTGGATAAATGGGAAAACAGGGATTAATACAAAAGCTGGCCTTACAGCAAAAACTTTCGCCGCAGCAAATTCTGCTGATGAAGCTTTTACAAATCCCCTCTATTGCCCTTGAGCAGAGGATTAAACAGGAAATCGAAGAAAACCCGGCCCTTGAAGACGGCGACGAACTTGATGATTCATTAGGTGAAAATGAATCGGATGATGAGTTTGAAAATGACCTCGACAACGAAAGCAGCGATGAATTCGACTTTAACGATTACATCGGTGAGGATGATATCCCTTCCTATAAATTGCAATCCAACAATTACAGTGCCGATGATGAACGGAAGGAAATACCCTATGCTTCAGGAAAGACTTTTCAGGATATCCTGACTTCACAACTTGGCTTAAGGCAACTGGATGAAAAGCAAAAAATCATCGCCCTCAACCTTATTGGCAATTTGGATGATTCGGGCTACCTGCAGCGCGACCTCAATGCAATGGTTGACGACCTGGCTTTTACGCAAAATATTACAACAACCCCAAACGAAATATTAGACGTATTAAAGATCATCCAGGATTTTGATCCTGCAGGCGTTGGCGCACGAAGCCTTAAAGAGTGTTTGATAATCCAGTTACATCGGAAACAGGATGAGAATCCTGACATGGATCTTTCGCTCCCGACTCTGGTTATCGAAAGATATTTTAATGAGTTCACCAAAAAGCATTATGATAAAATAATGAAGAAGGCCCACATAAGTGAAGACGAACTTAAGGGGGCAATTGCTGAAATTTTGAAGTTAAATCCCAAGCCGGGCAACTCGATGAGTGAATCCGTAAAAACAAACCAATATATTTTACCGGATTTCATCATTACAAACAACGATGGTAAACTCGAACTAGCATTAAATTCTAAAAACGCCCCTGAACTCAGATTGAGTAAATCATACGTTGAGATGATTGAAGCTTATGCTTCGGATAAAAGTAAAAAGACCAGCCAGCAACGCGATGCGATCATGTTTGTTAAGCGAAAAATTGATTCTGCCAAATGGTTTGTCGATGCTATCCGCCAACGTCAAAATACACTTTACATTACCATGAAAACCATCATGGAATACCAAAAAGATTATTTTACCACCGGGGATGAAGTGATGCTCAGGCCGATGATCCTCAAGGATATTGCTGAAATTGTGAACCTTGATATTTCCACAATTTCGCGGGTAGCCAACAGCAAATATGTTTCTACCCCATTCGGGACTTTCCTTTTGAAAAGCTTTTTCTCGGAGTCGATGCAAACTGAATCGGGTGAGGAAGTATCAACAAGGGAGATTAAGAAAATATTGTCGGGCTGCATTGATGCCGAAAACAAGACCAAACCCCTGACTGACGAGCAACTAACCAAAATCCTGAAGGAAAAAGGATACAACATTGCAAGGCGTACAGTTGCCAAATACCGCGAACAGTTGAGTATTCCGGTGGCAAGGCTGAGAAAGGAACTTTAAATAGTCATTCGTGGTCATTGATAGTTATTGGTTGTAATTGATGGTCATTGGTTGTAATTGATGGCTTAACTAATGACAGCATAGCAAATTGACGACTTAATGACGCGCGAAGCGCAAATAACGGCGAAGCCGAATGACAAGACAGATTTATTTCAATTCTTTTTAATCTCTATGAATTACATTTATCTTATCAAAGAAAAATATTAAAAACCCCACTTTTACTTTATGGAAAATAAAATGGCCCGTTTTTTCTCTTTACTTTTTCACCCTTTACTTATTTCTACCTATTTCTTTGTTTTAACACTTCACCTGCCTTTTCATTTTTCGATGATTATCCCCCAACAGTCGAAATGGATGATCATTGGGCTGGTGTTTATCACCACTTTTGCCGTTCCGGCACTTTTGATAAGCATATTCAGTTTTGGGATGAAAAAGTTGACCAAACCCGACGAACGTGAAGAAAGATACCTTCCGCTTGCAATAGCAATAATTTTTAATTTCCTTGCCTACTACCTACTCAACAAGGTTCAGCTATCGCCTATTTTTAACCTGTTCAACCTGGGAGTCACTTCTTTATTGGTAATTTGTCTGCTGATTACACTGGCATGGAAAATCAGTATTTTCATGGCAGGGGCCGGAGCATTTTTTGGGGCATTACTGGGATTGGCAATTACGCTTGATATCAATATCACCTATATCCTCCTGTTAAGTATCCTGGTTTCAGGTGCCATTGGGTTTTCGCGGATGTTATCAAAAAAACACAGCCCGGCACAGGTGTATGGTGGTTTTCTATTGGGAGCGGCGACAATGTTTTTGCACTACTTGTATTTCTAATGCTTTATTATTTTCCTGATGTACCGCAAATTACCTTTTGTTAATTCAATAAAATAAATCCCTGATTTCAATTCAGCAACTTCAATCTGTGTTTGTCTTTTTTCGATAAAAGAGGTTTTTACTTGTCGTCCCAGGTAATCGAAAACTTTTATAGATGCATCATAAAGTTCATCTGAAGAAATATTGACATGTAGGATATTACCTACGGGGTTTGGGTAAATGGATAATTCCATTTTGTAAAAATCATCATCAACACCATAAGCTAACGAATCCAAAACACGTACATTCAACATTCTTTCAGGGCTGGACCCACAATCATTTTCAGCCATCAGCTTAATAACGTAGCTTCCTGTGTCGGGCCAGGAAACCATAATACTGTCGTAGAAATCCTGAAGCATTCCTGTTCCGGTAACTTCCCAAATATTGTTGGCTCCGGTTGGAGCGCACAATGAATAATTATAAACTGAGTCGCGTAAAACAACAGTATCACCAATAATGTAGGATGGGAGAAGCGGTGGTAAATTATCTTCTTCTTTCATCAGGATGCCCCTATCGCCAACAAAAAAAGCCTTACCTTCGGATGTAAACGAATTGTGGTAAATATCATCAAACACCTTTATTTCGAATTGCCAGGTATCGCCATAGTCAAAAGAACAGTACACATGCCCGGTCCCTCCGTCATTGTTTGTAATTGCCACACCATAATCATTTTCAAAAAAGTCGAGATCAACAATGTCGAGTGTAATTCCCGAATCTATCTCCGTCCATGTTGAACCTCCATCGGTGGTTTTATAAAGTATGCCATCTAATCCGCCGAGAAGAACAGTGTCGGCATTAAATGCAAAAATGGTTTTAAATAACAAAATCTCAGACAGGGCATCAATGTACTCCCAGGTTTCGCCGCCATCAGTGGTTTTTAGGGTTTGAAGAAAGCCTGTTGCAAAGCCAACCATATTATTTGCAAATTCAATGTCGTGCAATAAATCCTGGCCATCATGCACAGTATCCCAGGTATGACAACCATCCACAGTTTTATAAATGTCACCATTCCGAGAATAAAATCCAGTGTCCCTATTTAAAAAACAGAGTTTATCGCCTTTAAAATTTGGCCCTGCAAATTGAGGAATAGTTTCCCAAACCGAACCACCATCTTTGGTCAGATAAACGCTGTCGGCAGCTATCAACCCAAAATCCCGATCAACAAATTCACATTCTTTTATATTTTTGGTCGGCGAAAAAGGAAGTTTTTCCCATGTGATGCCTTCGTTATCTGTTTTGTAAATGCGCCCATCGTCCATATAACGTCCTCCAACGAGGTATCCAATCCCTTCATCTACCATTTGAATATCATAATAATTATTGTCTCCTTCCAGCATACAATCAACAATCCAGTTCTCGCCAAAGTTGCTTGATTTTAGCATTAAACGGCCTGATTCGGCAGTACTACTATATCCGGCAGCATCGCCCACCACGATCCCATTTTCACCATTCCTGTCCATGGCAATGCCCGACAAACTGCCCCAGCTAATTGGGCTCACCGAATTCCAGGTCATACCTGCATCCGAAGTTTTATAAAAATCCGTTCCGCTCCATCCACCAATTACATAAGCTGTAAGATTGTCGGTAAAATATATCCTGGTGGCATAATCGGTCGACAAATCACTGATCAACTCCCAGTTTTCACCACAGTCGATTGTTCTTATTATTTCACCATCATTGCCCAGGAGGTAGCCGGTTTTTTCATCGGTAAACCACAAATCCATAAACCTTATTGATCGCGTACCCTCATATACATGATACCAGGTCTCGCCCAAATCAACAGTTTTTAAAACCGTGCCCGACTTACCACAAACAAAACCCACACTGTCGTTAACAAAAAAAGTTGCTGCCAGATCATTGGAAGTCGGGTAAAGGCTTGGCCTTTCAAAAGATCTCCCTCCATTAAGCGTCCTGAATATTTTACCATCGTCACCAACCAGAAACCCCGTATCAGCCGACAGAAAAAACAAATTTTTGCAGTACGGATATTCGTTGTTTATGGATAGATTGAACCAGGTTTCCCCCGAATCTTCAGTTTTTAAAAGCCTGTCGCTCCACCCACCCAGAATGTACCCAACCTGCTCATCTAAAAACTGTACATTTCGCAAATTATCAATTGTCCCACTATTTATCCTTTTCCAGGAAGAGCCATAATCATAGGATTTCAAAATTACTCCATAGTTCCCCACCAAAATGATTGTGCTGTCGTTCAGGTAGGCAGCATCATTTAAGCTGAAGCCATAGTTGTTGATGGAAGTACCGCAATCCCTTTGGGATACGGCCAATAAAACGCTCAGGGAAAAGCAAATGGTAAACAGGAAATGTAAAAATGCTTTCATCTTTCTATTTTGGTCTTTGATTGTAAT
>CAZBDF010000182.1:0-8651 GCA_964490385.1 uncultured Lentimicrobiaceae bacterium
TCCCGAAAAGTAGAAAATTTTCAATTTTCGTAACTTTTCGAGGATGCTCGAAAAAATATGAAATCAAAGATTTCTGTTTTTTCGGCATTTGGAGTTTGGAGTTGCGGTCTAATCATTTTATTGAGGAAATCAGAATGCGTTTCAATTACAGGACTCGAAATAGTTTTCGTTTTTGGCTCAACCTCCCGCATGGGCGGGACAGGCTGTACCGGGTTGTATCCGGGATATTAGTCCCTCGATGCTACAATACCGCAACCTCCCGCAAAACGGGACAGGCTGTACCGGGTTGGCTGACTTTTCCATAAACATACTAAGAGGAAGAACCGGGTACCGGTTCAGGTATTGTAGTTTTAAAAGGTGCGAAATGAAAACGCCAACCAGGTACTGGTTGAGCCTGCCTCACCCCTGGCCCCTCTCCGAAATCGGAGAGGGGAGCGTGCTCGCCTGGAATTGGTGATTTTATTCTAGAGTAAGAGACTTTTCTTCAGCAATTAAAACACAAATCTCAGGAGCTATCGCTCCCTTCCCCAAATTGGGGAAGGGCCGGGGATGGGGCAGCTTTGTTTTTGTCTTTCGGTTTTTTTGTCCGCCTATCGGCGAGACAGGCTCAAAAGGTATGGCCGGCATAGCAAACCACCGGAACTACAATAGTTTTTGTTTCTGGTTCAGGCATTGTAGCACAAAAGCACAGTGAGAAAACAGCAACCAGGTACTGGTTGAGCTGTACCAAATAAAAAATGCTTTACAGGGAGTTGAGTAATGTGAATGAATTGGGCGTTACCTATTGGCACACCACCAACTTCCTCACGGCCTTTCCGGTAGCAGTTTCTATTTCCACAATATAAACTCCTGGCTTCAGCATTGAAACATCCAATCGGATTTCAGGATCCGCAAATTCTTTTTCCATTAAGACCTCACCCAAATGCGATAACATCCGCACTTTCTGAATTTCATGTTTGCTCTGGATAAATACTTCATCCTTTGCCGGGTTGGGGAAAAGTTGGATGCTGGAATTTTGATATTCTTCGATGGAAGTGATTATATCCAGGCTTACGGGAATTTCAACATCAGGATTGTTGGGATCGCTGGAGGTGATGCTAATTGAGGCATAATAAGCTCCGGGAAGCAATTCATTTGCATTTACCTGAACGGCATGAACCTGGTTTTGATTTTCAGGAAGACTTCCATTCAAGGGATAAACAATCAGCCAATCATCATCAGTAAGCCGAGTTTCAAATGAAATTGAAATAGAATATTCCAAAGTATCATAACCAATATTTGAGATATTCATCACATCGTCGATGGTAATTCCTACTTCCAGTTCAAATACGAATTCAAGTGGGAAAACAGCAATTTCCGGTGTGGGCGGTGGAGCATGCATGGTGACTGTATTTGAAGGCTCCGATTCGCATGCATAGTAAATGGCAGTTAAAAAATAATCATAGCTTCCGGGAGGCTGAAGCTGGTCGATGAAAAAGGTATCCTGAACAATTGAGCTATTGATTTGCATGGCATCGCGGTAAATATTGTAGCCTAACAGTTCTACCTCCGGGTATTCGCTTTTCATTGTGTAAGTTGGTGGAAAATCACTTTTAAGGACTTTAACATTATCGATGGGTTGCCGCGAAAGTAGCTTTACAGGTTCTTCTTTTGCAAGTGTTTTTCCATCGCTATCATATCTTAGCACGCCGGCAATATTCCAGTTGTAATCTATACCAAACATAGATAATGTTTCCCAAACTCCTGATACATCAATCATATCGCCAAAACCAGTAATCGCAGGGCCTGAATCAGTTCCGGCAGGGTAATCGCCCACCTCAAACTCTTCAATGTGGTAACCAATCCACAATTCCTGAGTGGTATCAATGGGCACTGGATTTACCAAATTAACATAGTTCCAAAGATTGGGTGCATAATAATCAACAAGTTGTTCAGTCATTAAAGTACCCGCATTTTCACCTTTCCATACTTTAATTATATATTCGGCACCCATGGTGCTTGTTGGGAAGAAACCTACTGAACTGAGGTACATCCCGGCATGAGGAACCAGATCCTCTGCCTCCCATCGGGCAGCAACCTGCCAGTCGTAAACACCTGCGAGGCCAATGGCATCACCATTCACACCATCATCCCACTGCAGGTAAGTTGCCAGTATTGGTGGCTCCCATTGCAGCAAGACTTCATACTCGTTAAGCAATGACCCAACAAGGTTTTGAGGTGGCGGATATGGACAAGGGCCGTCAACATTTAATGTAACCGGTACTTCGATTGTGGGATTGTTGGGGTCGTTTGAAATAACATTTATCGTTGCTTCATAATGCCCAACAGTTAAATTGCTTGAGTTAAAAAGTAATTTAATATCCACTGATTCCTGCGGCGGTATAGTCTCTACATGTGGATTTAAGGTTAACCAATAATCTGAATCCCCATCTGAAACAACAACAATAAAATCGCAGCAATTTCCATAGGAATAGGTTTCCCTCGGCCCTGTAACAGGAGCTTGCCAATTTGTCCTTACCCTCATGTAGTGCCAACCCTTTGTTGCTGTATCCGAAATTATTAAAGGAAAGTTATAATCAAGGTCTGCTATTTCGCACAGGGCATCGTCAATTACCAATTCATTATCGGCAAAAGCCAAATCATCATTGTAATCAATCCATACATCAAACCAGGTACTGGAATAACCGGCTTTTACTGTTAATAGATTTTCTCCGTATGGTAGGTAATGAATAGAATCTGGATAAAAATGATAATAATCATAAGCCAATATCGGGGGTGTCGCTTCACATGGGATGTCCGGGATTGAAACATTAGACAAACTCCAGGAGATTAGCCCATCACCTAAATTACATCCACTTGAATAAAGTGCAGCTATAAACAAACCTGTTATATCATGAGTAACTTCTTTGATAAAACAATCGTTTGCGCTTTGCTCATCTGAATCGAGTTGCGTGCAGGCCGTAAAGGTATAATCTCCTATCGCTGTTAAGTTCACGAGATAAGGCAGTGTAATTGCCACCTGTTCATTTGGCAGTAGTTCATCAGTGTATATGTACGAATAACTTCCACTTAATGCCCCATTCCATTCAACAAAGATGGGGATGTTAGACTGAGGGTTTGTGCCATAGTTATCCAATCGGAGTTCAATTGGCGATAGTGAATCCAAATTTGCTCCGCCCCAGGGCTTCATTATATGACCAATTCCCACATCATTAGTAAATAGAACTGAACCCCCATCAAGGCCTTCATCAATTTCCAATGTTATAAAAAGAGGAGATTCCCCCTCATTTGTAATCGTTAAATTCTGCTCGGTTATTTGCGGAGAATTATCGTGGGTTTCGACAAAACTCTGAGGAGTTATACTTATTTGAGATAAATCGGTAATCCAAACTTCAACACTATTGGATGCCTCACTTTCGCCCTCCTCGTACAAAGCGGTAACTTTGTATTGATAAGTTCCGGTAATCAATCCAACATTCAAAAAACTCGTATCAACGACTGTAGAAATCACCTCACTATCACGGTAAATATTGTAGCCAATGGGAATCATATCTTCGGGAGCTTCCCAGGTGAGCAATACATTTACATCGCCCACCACTTCGGCTTGAAGGTTTTGGGGTGTTTGGAGTTCCTCCGTGACATGCAATGTTACCGGCACTTCGATGCTGGAATTGTTGGGGTCGTTGGAAATGATAAGTAGCGTCTTATTGTAAATACCCAAGGGCAAATTATAGGAGTTGAAAATCAGATTTACGCTATCAGTTTGCTGAGGCGACACCAGGCCTTGCATAGGATATGCTGTAAGCCATTCCTCAGTAAGTGCATTACTTATATAAACCCCAAAATCACAACAATTACCGTAAGCTAAAGTTTCACAATCATCAAAAACTATTTGTTGCCAATTTGTCCTTGCCCTCATGGTACAGTAGCCGGGAGCAACGCTATCAGGGATGATTATATCAAAAACATAGGTAGTATCAGCAAATTCACAAAAACCATCATCAAGAATATGCTCAATCATGTACTCGTAATACAAATCGTTGTCGTAATCAATCCATACATCAAAATAGGTATCGTCGTATCCTGCTTTTACTTCAAGTTGATATTGTCCGGGGCCGAAAACATGGACTACATCTTTATATTCATGATACCAGGGCCAGGGTGATGGTGGCACAACTTCACATGGAATGTCGGGAATATCCACATTCGAAAGCTTCCAGGAAACCAATCCATCACCAAAATCACAACCACTTGTATATAATCCATCAACACAACCTGCCCTTCTTCTCACCTTTATTACACGTGCCAAGCAATCATTTTCGCTATTTTCATCTCCCATCAACCCACTACATGCATCAAATAAATAGGAGCCCACTTCAGGAAGATAAACCAAAGCTGAAAAAAACACAGTATCATATTCGCCGGGGAACAAAGTATCCAAATACATACTTGCAGCGTTGCCACTTACCACTCCCTCCCAGTTTACAGTAACCGGAATATTAGCTTGAGGCTTATTGCCATAGTTGTGGATTTTTGCGTACAATGAATAATTGGGCCCTTCATGATAATAAAACCCTTCTTTCCAAAGGTGCGTTACCCCAACATCAATATCATAGCTATTCTCACTAACCGTCTCATCAACTAATTCAATTGCATACTGCAAGTTTGAAGCACCTCCATTCGATATAAAAATTGTTTCTTCAGTAACCAGCGGTGGGCCATTATGATAAACTGTAACAGTCAAAGGGTTTACTGAAATTTCTGAAAGGTCATTAATGATAACATCGACGGAATTAGAAGAATCACTTTCACCTTCAGGATAGATGGCTGAAACAAAATAATTATAGCTCCCTGTAATCAACTCCGTATCCAAAAACAAGGTATCAGCAACTATTGAAACCACCTCACCATCACGGTATATATTATAGCCGATAGGAAGCATGCTTTCGGGGGCATCCCAGATGAGCTGTACATTTACATCGTCCACCATTTCGGCTTGCAGGTTTTGGGGTGGCTGAAGTACCGGTGGTAAAACCTCCAGATAAACCATCACTTCTACTGGATAAATCCAAACATCATCTGATTCAACTAACATACATTCGCTATAAAAACCGGGTTGCAGTCCCAGGGCATCAACAAAAACATCAACTTCAATCGGGCTGTAAGGCCATAATTCTCCAGATTCAGGATATACCCACAGCCAATCGGAATCTGTGCTTTTAGCTTCATACTCACCAAAACAAGGAATGCTAATTTGATAATTTACCACCATATCCCCAATAAAATTAAGGGTGATAACATCTGACGCTGATTCCTTCTGAACAAGCGTAAACCACAATTCATAAGGTTCAACAACAATTTCATAGGGAATTGGGTTTGGAGCATGTTTATTTATAGCCTTGACCTCGGTAAGGAGTTTTGAGGTGTTGAGGGACTCAACAGCATGGATATTTTTTATGCCTGTGCTGAATATTACTAACAGAAATAAAACCATTGACCTGACAATGGATTGAACCGAGCCATGTAAAAAGGTTTTCATAGCATTACGTTTTTGTTGTTTGGAATGAAGCGATAAAAGTACGCAACTTAAAATGAAATATCAAGTTTAAGCAGATGTTTTTTTTTGGAGGGAGGGAAGGCAGAAGACGGAAGACAGAAGACGGAAGTCGGAAGACAGAAGACAGAAGACAGAAGACAGAAGTCGGAAGGCAGAAGACGGAAGACAGGTGACGGGTGACGGGTGCCGGAATTTGAATAAAAAGTGATTGGTGATTGGTGATTTGCTGCATTGCTCAAAAACCATTAATCTCAGAATTCCTGACCCGTCATAAATCCAATGTCGTGAGCTAAAAATATCTATGTAGATACTGCCTATGATTCTTCAACATAAGTTGACTCAAATCCTGGATTCGAGAAATAAGGTAATACGTCATGTTTAATTACGAAGGTATTGAACTAAGTCATTGAAAAACAACTAACGGGTCAGGGGTTCTGAATCTAAAATCACAAATTATTTTTTCAACCTATCATTACTCCTCATCAAATTTTATCTACAGCCACCTTATAGGTTGGGTCTTCCATCACATTCACATCAATAATTTGCTCGGCATTTTTAAGTAGCTTTTTGCAATCAGGGCTTAAATGTTTCAGATGGACTTTCTTGCCCACTTTCTCGTAGCGATCGGTAATTTTATTCAAGGCTTCAATGGCCGACATATCCGCCACCCGGCTCTCGGCAAAATCAATAATTACTTCATCAGGGTCATTTTGCACATCAAACTTTTCGCTAAACACGGTAGCGGAACCAAAAAACAAAGGCCCATATATTTCGTAATGTTTTACCCCATCTTCATCAATGTGCTTTCTTGCCCTGATTCGCTTAGCGCTGTCCCAGGCAAAAACCAAAGCCGCAATGATAACACCAACAATAACCGCCAATGCAAGGTTATGTAAAAACACAGTAACCAAAGTAACCAGCACCATCACAAAGATATCTGACCGTGGCATCCGCCTGAATGCACCGAAGCTTGCCCATTCAAAGGTTCCAATGGCAACCATAATCATCAATCCGGTGAGGGCAGCCATCGGCATCCTTTCAATCACACCTGATCCAAACATTATAAATACCAACAACATTACAGCAGCCACTATGCCCGAAAGCCTTGCCCTTGCACCATTGGAAATATTTATCAAGCTTTGTCCAATCATTGCACATCCGCCCATACCCGAAAACATGCCCGACAGCACATTGGCAGCACCCTGGGCAACAGCTTCTTTATTTCCCTGGCCACGCGTTTCGGTGATTTCGTCAACAATACTCAGCGTCAACAAACTCTCGATCAGGCCGACCGCCGCAATGATTGCGGCGTAGGGCAAGATCACCAAAATATTATCGATGGTAAAAGGCACCATCGGAAAATTAAAGGGTGGAAAACCTCCCTGGATTGAAGCTATATCCCCAACGGTTTTTGTATCAATCCCCCAAAAAGCAACAATACCGAACACCACCAGAATAGCCATTAAAGATGCAGGTACGGCCTTTGTAATTTTTGGCAAGCCCCAAATAATTACCATTGTAAGCAGCACCAGGCCAAGCAAAATATAAAGCGGAGTTCCTGTAAGCCAGTCACCAGAAACACCTTTAAACTGGTCTAACTGCGACATAAAAATAATAATGGCCAAGCCATTTACAAATCCAAAAATAACAGGATGGGGAACCAGGCGAATGAGTTTACCAAGGCGCAAAAACCCGGCAGTAGCCTGAAAAATACCAGCCAGGATAACGGCGGCAAAAATATATTCCGGGCCATGCGATTTTGCAAGGGAAACCACAACAATAGCCACGGCTCCCGTTGCGCCGGATATCATACCTGGCCGTCCACCAAAAATGGATGTTACCAGGCCAACAACGAATGCACTGTACAATCCCGTTAAGGGAGATAAACCAGCAATTATTGCAAAGGCCACAGCTTCGGGCACAAGCGCAAGCGCAACAGTAAGTCCGGATAAAACTTCGGTTTTATAATCAACTTTTATTGACTTATTAAAACAATCAAAATATTTTCTCATAAATTACTTTTAGGCCCCGCAAAGGCGGGATTTCGCTTCCTGTCTGCCGGCAGGTAGGCGTTCAACATTAATCCATTCACAAAGCCTTTCAGCTCCGTGAAAGAAATCATCAGATATACATGGTAAAAATCTACTTCAAGGGTTTGGAGGTGCGGAATTTTATAATGCAGAGGCCCTGGTTTTATTTAAGCGCGCAAAAGTACTCATCCATCACATTCACACATGTTAATAAACCAAAAAGCACCTAACAATGTTTGACGGTATGGAGCATATTAATTTGAAAATTTGACAATGTGCTAATTTGTGCATTGCACCACTATGTGGAAAATTAAAACCCTTCGGGAAATTAAAACCGATAATTTGAAAACATCGTTAACATGTTAGCAATAGCGGCTTTATAAGAGCCTAATACAATTGAATCGAAACGCGCTTTAATTCATCAGTTTCTTTAATTCACTTTTGACGAAGGAGACATCTTGTTTACGGATTAAAAGCTGGGAAATCCCCGTTCCGGTAATTCTTATAAAAACGATTAGCTGATAGAAAGCTGAAAAGAAGTAGGAAATGCTGGCTGTGATCCCTGCTCCGATTATTCCCATTGTTGGGATAAGTGTAAAACCAAAAATCAGGGTAAGTACCAGGCCAATCCCCGAAGAAATGGTATTGTGATAATGCTTTCCGGTACCCGAAAAGAAATGGCTCAATATCATCGAGACTGACATGGAAAGAATACCAATTGCGAGGCTTTGAACTACTTTATTCAACCCGGTAAAATCCTTACCAAAAACAAACATAAAAAAGGAATCGGGCAGGAGGAGCAAAACCACCAGCATCAGAAAAGTAATAACAAAAACAAATTTCAGAAACCTGATGGTCAGGTCCTGGGCGTAAATCAAGTTATCATTATTGGATATTTTAGAATACTGAACCATTGCCACACTCTTACCTACCAGCCACAATCCTTCTGAAACTTTGTTGCCCACATCGAAAATCCCCAAACTGGCCTTTCCCAAATATTTTTCGATGATGTAATATCCCAGCCTATAATTCATCAATTGCAGCAAGTTGGCCAGTTGAACATA
>CAZBDF010000183.1:0-8650 GCA_964490385.1 uncultured Lentimicrobiaceae bacterium
AAAATCGAGGGTTAACCCTCGAAAATATTTTTTGCAAATATTTTCGGCCTTCGGTTAAAACTTTTTTTATGCGTACTTACAAAAAATTAAAAGGGTGCATGTTGCTGTTTTTCATGCTTCCATTTTTGTTGACCGGACAAACCGTTACCAAAAGCATTGTTGTTTTAAATGGCGGTGCCTATTCCGATCCCAATGATTTTGTTACCCTTGCCAATTATAATCCTGAAACGGGCATCACACAAACAATTGCAACAATCTTCACACATTCCGTTCAGGGATTATTGGTGCATGATGGGTTTGCTTATGCTGCTGCGCAGGATTCGCTGGCGAAAGTAAATATCGAATCCGGGGAAATAGTGGCAACTCTGGCAGTTGCCGGAGTGAATAAATTTGCAGTTTATAATGATTTGTTGATTGTGAGCAGGCAATTTCCTGTGACGTCTGATTTTGTGCAGATCAGGAAAATTGCAGACCTGGAGTTAATCACGTCCATTCCTGAAATTTCAGATGAGGCCTGGGAAATAACTGTTGCCGGAGATTCTGCCTATGTTTCGGTTGCCGGGGGCTGGGCGGCTACCCAGGGTAAACTGGCTGTGCTTGATATGAAAAACCTCGCCTTTGTCAGGGAAGTGAACTTAGGTGAAGATGCCCTCGGTATTGGGCCATCTTTTATTAAAGGCGAAGATATGTTTTTTGTCTGCAAAACTCCCTGGGGAGGGACTTCCGGAACGATTATCAAATATAATTTATTCACATCAACCTATAGTTTCGATCAAAGTGAATATGCCTTTGGCAAAGTAGCTGGCATTTATGGCGACGAGTTGTTTTTGTTGATAAATGGAAATATCGGAACTTTCAATCTGAGCACCATGGCTGTGGAAAACGTAAACCTGGTCCCCAACCCTTTTTCAAGCCTTGATATTACTGCGCTTGTTCTTGATTCTGTTTCAGAGTTGCTCTATGTTAATTATTCCTATTGGGTTGCCCCCGATGGTGTTGGTAAGATTTACAACCTGTCAGGAAATGAACTTGGAGGATATGAAGTTGGTATTTCGGCTGAGGCGGTGGCTGTAAATTATGCTGATGTTACAAATATTGAGGCCCTTGTTGAAGATCGAACCACTCCTGCAATTTACCCAAATCCTTGCTCCAATCAACTTACAATAAAAGATTTGCCAGATGGTGGGGATATTGAAATATTCGACCTTGCCGGGCAGCTGAAATACTCAGGTAGAACTGAAAGGGATAATGCACAAACGATAGAAGTAGCTAATCTTCCAAGTGGTGTGTTTTTCTTAAAAGTTTCGGGACATCGAGAGCAGCATTTCATTAAATTTATTCATCAATAAATCAATGCCATGCTAATCAGGATTGTGCTGCTTCTAATGCTTTTGTCAGGGTCGATGGTGCTTTTTGCGCAATATCCACCTGCTGCAGGTCATCCAGGTTCTACGGCAATGTACAAGGACAGTAGCGCTTTTGTTGCCTGGGCAACGGGCTGTGAAGTAGTTCGTGGGCCAATCAACATTATGGAATTGCAGGGTGAAGAGGCTTCCTTTGGGGATGCGCCTGATGCGTTGGGTGCAGCTGAGGGAAATTCAGTAAATGTGGTCAGCTTAGGTGATATGGGCCAGGCTACGCTCACTTTTGATGTTGAGATAACAGATGGCGACGGCTGGGATTTTGCAGTCTTCGAAAATGCCCTGGACGATACTTTTCTTGAATTGGCTTTTGTTCAGGTAAGCTCCGATGGTGTATTTTTTCACATGTTTCCTGCTATTTCGCTTACTGATGAATTTGTTCAGGTGCCTACATTTGGAGAACTTTATTGTACAAAGCTCAATAACTTTGCGGGTAAATACAGGCAGGGTTTTGGGACGCCATTTGACCTCGCAGAGTTGGCCGGCAATCCTGGTCTGGATTTGCAAAAAATCACACACGTTCGTATTATTGATGCTATCGGTTGCATCCAAAATCAGTTTGCATCCTTCGATTCGCAAGGGCATGTAGTTAACGACCCCTGGCCAACAGCCTTTGATATGGGCGGTTTCGATCTGGATGCTGTGGGTGTGATAAATACCTCGGAAACAGGAATAGGTGAAAACGTTTTGTCGGTTTCAGTATTCCCAAATCCGTTTACAAATAGATTTACAGTTAATTCTAATAATTCACAATCAGCCTCAATAGAAGTGTATTCTTTGGATGGTATGCTGATAATTAAAGAATTTATTGAACACAATGCTGAGTTTGACTTTTCTGGTAAGCAGCCGGGAGTATATTTTCTAATCATTAAATCAGATGAGAAGGCAATCATCATTAAGCTTTTGAAATCAAAATAACAATTTGGCAAATTTGCTGTCCATAATGTCGGTTTCTTTGAATAGCCGCGGGTTTTAACCCGTTGAATTATGGGTTAAAGAATGTTCCCCCACGATTTCGCCGCAGGCGCGGCGAAATCGTGGGGTTTTTCCCTGCTTTCAATTTAATCCCTGCCCTTCCCAAAGGGATGCCTATGGCAAAAGGACAGGGCTATTCAAATCTCACATAGCGACTAAAAAGACGAACACTAAGTAAGGAGCAATATTTTATCACAAAATTCATAAACATATTAGTTGGTATTTTAGTTTTAATACCTGGGTTTTCTCAGGCACAGATGATCTTTGATACACTTAATTTGCAGGCTGTTGAAATATTCAGTAGCAAGTTGGATAACTCAGCCGGCTACAAGGTGTTTCAAATTGACAGCTCACAAATTACGCAATACGAAACCCAAAACCTATCTGAGTTAATCTCTGCCAGCACGCCTATTTTTGTAAAATCTTATGGACAGGGCAGTTTGGCAACCAGTTCAATCAGGGGAGCTTCAGCCACACATACCCAGGTAATGTGGAACGGGGTAAATATCAACTCGCCCATGCCCGGCCAGTCCGATTTTTCGCAGGTGCCTGTTTTCTTCATCGACAAGGCCATGATATACTATGGGCCGGGTTCTATATTTCAAACTTCCGGTGGGCTGGGAGGGAGCATCAGCCTCGAAACCAAAACCAACTGGCAAAACCGTCTGCAGGCCGAAGTGCAGCAGCAGTTTGCAAGTTTTGAAACGACAAATACTTCAGCCCGGCTTGATATTGGGAATCAGAAATTTCAATCTTCCACAAGGTTGTTTTACACTCAATCAGCGAACAATTACGATTATTACGATATAGCTGCCAATCGCGAAAATCCTCCCATAGAACAACGACAAAATGCCGCTTTCCGGCAGACAGGATTGCTGCAGGAACTGGCATGGAAGACCGGCACAAAAACGGCTTTGTGGGCAAAATTCTGGTTGCAGGATAATTACCGAGAAATTCCACCAAATATGTTGGTGAATGCACCCGATGGAAATGAAGGTTCGCATGAACAGTTAGCCAGGGGGATTGTTGGGGTAGATCAGTTTTTTGATCATGCAAGTTTGAAGGTGCAAACCGGTTTGCTCTACAGTTTTATGAATTATAAAAATGAAATTTCGCAAATTGATGATGACAATGTCCTTACTTCTTCGGTAACATCGGCTATCTATAACTTTCAGGGTTTCGAAAATTTGGTTATCACTACAGGCCTGGACTACAACCATCACAGGGTGGAATCGGATAATTATTCAGGCACAAAGCTACGAAATGAAGTTGCGGCATTTGCAGGTGCAAACTATGCTATAAAAAACAGGGCATTCCTTAACCTCTTGATCCGGCAGGAATTGATTGACAACAAACCGGCTCCCTTTACCCCAAGTTTTGGTGTGAGTTTTAAACCAGTTGTGGATTGGGGATTACTACTGAAAGCTAATATTGCCAGGAATTTCAAAGCACCTTCATTAAACGATTTGTACTGGTCGCCGGGAGGTAATCCTGATCTTCAAAACGAATCGGGCTTTTCGTATGAGGCTGGTATGGAATATGAACTAAAGATTTCAAAATTCAAATTGAATTCGCAAGTTACCTGCTTCTATAACGATATCGATAATTGGATCATGTGGCAGCCTGATAGTGTTTTTAGCTACTGGACGCCGTCAAACTTAAAAAACGTGGTTTCGAAAGGAATGGAACTTTCGATAAATGCGAATGGTGAACTCGGGAAAGTGAATTGGAAATATTCGTTGCAGTATGCTTTTACTTCAGCCGAAAATGTTGAGGCTGTTTCAGAAAATGACCAGAGCGTTGGCAAGCAACTGATTTATGTTCCAAAAAACTCTGTCAATCAAATTGTCGGCATTGGTATGTGGGGTTTTGATGTTAACTATACTTTAAATTATACCGGGGAAAGATATACCACCTCGGATAATTCGAGATATCTGCCCGCGTTTACAACACAAGACTTTTCGATGAGCAAAAGCCTGGTGATAAAAAGAAATACGTTCAAGCTGCAATTTGCTATCAACAACTTCACTAACAAGCAGTACCAGGTAATTGCCTGGCAGCCCATGCCCGGAAGGAATTATAGCATTTCGGTTAAGTATGTTTTTAATAAAAAATGTTACAATTATGAAACCTCTACGAGGTTATATTCTCAATAAGTAAACATTATGACCTGTGGCAATGAGTTTTTAGAAAGTCATTGGGGAAATAGGATTCTGGATGTTTCTATCAAAGTTTTAAAAGGGGCATACCTCGTAGAGGTTTCAGATTTGTAGAGAGTGCATAAGTTAAAATTGTACGAAATCCTCGTAGAGGATTCATAGATTTTTGACCTCAATATTTTAATTAATAATTTGGAGTATTTGTAATAAAATCAAGATGATAAATAAAATCAAGACGAAAATGAAAATGGGAGATAAGCATTTCTATCCATCAAGACTTTTAAATGTTTTTCTTATTTTGGTTTTACTTGGTTTAATTTCCTGCAACAAAAACGATGACTTCGGGGAGCAAATACCCAACGATGAAAATTATAAGTATGGAAACGGCGTATTTATAGTTAACGAAGGGAATTTTGGCTTTGGCAATGGCTCACTTTCCTTTCTCAATCTCGATAGCCTGTTTATGTATAACGACATTTTTTATCATGCCAACCTGCGTCCCCTGGGTGATGTGCCGCTATCGATGACCACTATTGGCGATACAGCTTGGGTTGTTGTGAATAATTCTGCGAAAATCGAGGTGGTTAATTTAAATGATACGTCTTCGATTGGTTCTTCGATCGGGTCAATTGAAGGCTTTACTTCTCCGCGCTTTATGTTACCTCTTTTGGGCACAAAGGCTTATGTGAGTGATTTTGTGGAAAGTGGGATATCCATTGTATATACACATAATTTTTCTATTTCTGGCAAGATAGACATTGGATGTTCTTCCGAGCAAATGCTTTTGGCCAATGGAAAAGTGTTTGCAGCTTTCTGGTCGAATTACGGTTTTTCGCATCTCGAAAATAACAAACTCATGGTGATTGATGCTTACACTGATCAGTTGATCGATTCGGTGATTGTAGGTAAAGAACCCAACGCGATGGTGCTGGATAAGGATGGAGGATTATGGGTACTTTGTAGTGGCGGTTTTGCATCCGAAGAAAAGCCATCGCTCTGGCAAATAGATCCTGAAAATATGGATATTCTTTCGGCTTTTATCTTTCCTGATATCAATGCTTCGCCAACATCACTTTGTATTGATGGCGAGGGGGAGACCTTGTTTTTTCTGAACCAGGGGATTTTTCAAATGTCGGTTAGTGATTTAACGCTGCCCACAATTCCATTAATAGCGGAAGACGGACACCTATTCTATTCTTTGGCTGTCGATCCAAAATCCAATGAAATATTTGCCACGGATGCCATCGACTACCAGCAACGTGGGCTTGTATTAAGATACCATCCGAACGGGACATTTGTCGATTCATTCAGGGCAGGGATTATCCCGGGGGCGATGGTTTTTCGGTAGAAATAAAGTTGTTGTATGGGTAACTTTACCGCTTTTGAAATTGCTACAGAGTACCGCAATATTTTCCCATCGACATAGTATTAACCTGAGTTCGATATAAGAAAACTTTGCAAGCAATTGAATTTGAATAGCCCTGGGTTTCAACCCAGGGTTAAGGTGTGAAGTACCTGGACAGATTTTCTAAAATTTTGTAATTTCATTATCATATTACAAAATTTCAGAAAATCCTTTGTGCCATGAATTAATTTCTACCCTGCCCTATACAGGCTGTGTGAAAAAGCAAATTTTGACTTGCCCTGGCATTTATGCCAGGGACTGAAATGATGTAGTAATATTGGGCTTTTCCCAAAGGGATTCCCTTGGAAAGCCCAAATAACCAGGGTTTGGGCTAAAGCCCATTAAAATGAATGAGCCTTCAATCTCCGGGCTAAAGCCCGGAGTTAGTCAAATTTCAGGTTGCTTTCACACAGCCTGTAAAGGACAGGTCTATTCAAAATCAATACATTAAACCCAACGTTTTATATCGAACTCAGGTTATTACGGTGCTCTGCACCTCACATGGACCTCTGACCACCATAAGCTACAAATATTTCTCGGCGCTGCCGCTGAAACCAATTCTGTAAGTCTGGAATTACGTAGTTTTGCACCATGTCAACGAAAATACTTTTGAATTGCCTGCCTCCGGCTGATGTAAACAATCCATCCATTTCGCTTTCCATCCTCAAGAAATTCATGGTAAATCATGGTTTTGAAACCGAAGTTAAGTATTGGAACTTCCAGCTTTCGGTAATGTCTGCTTACATCGATACCGAAGATACAGAGATTAAAATCCTGCCTTTTCTTTCGATGCTCAACGACCGCGAGGGAAATACCAGGGGCAACGATAGGATAATATCATTGCTCCAGAAATTGCAGCCTTCATATAAAGTTATCGATCCGGATTATTATTCTGATTTTTTGCAAACCAAAAAAGAGGAGATTTTTGACATCATACAGCGTGAGTTAGCTGGCATCGAATTTAATGAGATTTTACTTTTTGGCATCAGCGCGAAATACAATCAGTGGATACCGGGAATGATCCTGGCTGGAGAAATTAAAAAGATTGCCCCGGAAGTAAAAATTATTGTTGGAGGTTTTGGAAGTGATAAGGTTGCACGACAAGCCATGGAGATGTGCAATGATTTCGATTTTGTAACCTGGGGCGAGGGCGAATATCCCTTGTTGGCTTTAGCCGAACAGTTGAAAAATACATCTCCAGATTATAAAACCGTTCCCCGTCTGATCTACAGGGAGGCAAAAGTAGTCACACAATCAGCAAGCAACAAAAGTGAATACCTGGATTTCGATAGCTATATTTATCCTGATTACGATGATTATGTAAATAGTTTCCCTGCTCATCTAGATAAAGAATTAATCAATTTCCCGATCAACACGATCCGCTCGTGTCATTGGCGCAAATGCAAATTCTGCGATTTCAATAAGGGCTATAAATTAAGAATTCGCAAACCTGAATGCATTGTAAATGAAATAGAACATCTGACCAATAAATATGGGCATACCACATTCACTTTTGTGGATAGCGACACCTTTGGGAACCAGGTACATTTCGAGGATTTGCTCGATCGGATCATCGCCCTGAAATACAAGAATGAACAAGATTATGTTTTCTGGGCCGAGATAATCCCCAACAATCAGTTTAATGCCGTATTGATGCAAAAGATGGCCATTGCTGGGTTTAAGAACCTGTTCATTGGTTATGATGCGCTTTCGGATACTTTGTTGCAAAAGATGAACAAAAGCAACAGCTTTTCGGATAACCTGTTTTTTGTAAAATATGCCTTGAAGAATGGGGTCAATCCCCTGGTAAATGTAATTATGCACGTACCCGAAGAAACAGAAGCAGAGGTGCAGGAGTGTGTCAACAATCTTCATTTCCTGCGGTTTTTTTACAACAACAGCGTCATTTCATTTTCGCATACTTATGTTGATTTGGTGCTTTCGTCGATGACAAAATATTATGCACAGATGTCGGGAGATGATAAGGAGAACTATGATTTTGACAGTTTTTCCTATTTATTGCCTCACTCTTTTACAAATGATGAAAATCGCTTTCATCTTTTTAGATGGAAAAAAAGTGCGCCGTCCAATGTTAGGGAATGGGAAAAGCTAATCGAGATCGAGAAGTATTACAAAAGCAAGTCCTTCAGATATAAAGTTCAAGAGAACAAAGGTATTTGGTATTATACCGAGTACTGCAACGACGAGGAAATAGCCAACATTGTTTTTAGCGAAGCAGAATATCCTTTTGTTTTTCAAGCTGCCGAGCAGAGGGTTCGTAAATTTGAAGAATTGTTTGCCGAAATGAAAACTGTTTTTCCCGGGTTAACCGAGAAAAAATTAAAAGAGATCCTGATGCACCTTAAAAACGATTACCTGATTTATTGCAACGCAGAATTTTCAAATATTGTTTCGGTGGTTGAGTTGAGGAATTGAATAGGAGTGTAGATTTGGGGCTATAAGCATCCAACCATTCAAAGATTCAAGGATTCAAAGATTCAAGCATTCAGTCATTCAAGGATTCAAAGATTCAAGCATTCAATGCGTCCGGTCTAAAAACTGGATTTTTGCCACTAAAGCACAAAGTCACTAAATTCCAATAAAACTAATGCCTTGATATTCAGCTTTGTGTCCCGCACGTACGGGATTGTGTTTTAGCGTTTTTGTGGCATTTTATAGCTGGTTAGGCC
>CAZBDF010000184.1:0-8640 GCA_964490385.1 uncultured Lentimicrobiaceae bacterium
GCGGATATTGACAGGTATTATTGAGGAAAGTTATTTTAGTAAAGTAGAATTAAAGGCACTTAAAAAATCGGCGTAAGATTCCTGGTCAGAAGTATTCATTTTAATAGGTATAAATTCTTTAGTTCACAAAACTTGAACAAACGCAAAACGCAAAACGCAGGATATGAATCGGGGCCGCTATCCCTTCGTTCCTCAGGGCTTGCATCCCTTCACCAAACACCAATCACCGATCACTGTTCACCATTCACCGATTTCCGATCACCATTCACCGATCACTGTTCACCGATCACTAATCACTAATCACTAATCACCGAACTTTCTTAAGTAATCCTCTGCCCGGTTTCTTCTTCCTCCCTGTCCAACTCGTTGTTCAATTCACCAAATTCTTTGAATACCTTGAGGGTTTCCAGGGCCTCTTCCTCGTCGATTTTTTGGAGGGCAAAACCCGTGTGAAGCAAAATATAATCGCCAACTTTTATATCTTCAACTAAATTAAGATTGGCATTCATAATGGTGCCACCAACCGAAGCTTTGGCAATGTCACCCTCAATCGAAATAACCTTTGCAGGTACACTTAAACACATTTTAATTCCCTCCTTTTTGCAGCGATGGCCAGTTGCCCCAAAGCGATGCCCCCGTCGTTGGAAGGAACTTTTTGGTGGGCAAAAACCATAAAATCATTTTCAGTTAATATTTTTTCTGTCTTTTCTAATAGAATGGCATTTTGAAATGTTCCGCCAGACAAAACCACTTTATTGATTTTGGTACTTTGCCGGATTTCTGATGCGGTGGCAAAGATAACATTTATGATTGTGTTGTGGAATTTTGCTGAGATGATACCCGGTTGAACTTTGTTCCGAAGGTCACCAATGATCTCCTTGAATGTTGGTTCAAAGCTAATTGTTTGGTCCTGGGTAAAAGAATAAGCTTCGTTGATATCTGCAACTGCAATACTTTCGAGGCGCATGGGTGCTTCTGCATGGAATTTCGAAACCGGGCAAAGGTTAATGAGTGCGCTTACAGCATCGAAAATACGGCCACAACTGGAACTGAGCGGGGAGTTGATACCTTTGTCGATTGCCTCAACGATCAGATCAATTTTTGTTTTTGGAATAGGTTTTAGAAAATCCAGGTCAAGCTCAAAAATATCCCGGCCAAAATATGAATACAAATATGCAATTGCCGCACGCCAGGGCTCTTTAGTAACCTTGTCGCCACCAGGCATAGGAACATAATCAAAGTGGGAAACCCTGTTAAAATCATTCAGGTCACAAACAAAAAATTCACCTCCCCAAATGTGGCCGTCATCACCATAGCCAGTGCCGTCGAAACTTACACCAATTACATTTTCATCTAAGCCATGTTCGGCCATGCAAGAAGCTATGTGGGCATGGTGGTGCTGTACCTCGACAGTTTTCAGTCCAAGTTTTTTGCCATAGCGGGTCGAAAAATAATCGGGATGCATATCCACCGCAACCAGCTCAGTTTGCAGGCGGAACAGATGCTTGTATTTTTCGATGCATTCTTCATAAAATTCGTAAGTTTCAAAGTTTTGAAGGTCGCCAATGTGCTGGCTTAGCATGGCAAGGTTCTCTTTTCCTATTGCAAAGCAATTGACCAATTCGGCACCGGCAGCAAATATCCCATCAATGTTTAGTTTGGTCCTGATAGGAGTGGGGACAAATCCACGGGAGCGTCTTATCAATCTTGGTTTTTCATTCACAATAAAACTCACCGAATCATCTACACGGTTAAAGATTTCGCGGTTGTATATCAAGAAGGCATCGGCAATTTCAGAAAGGTCTTTAATAGCAAGGTCATTATCCAGGATAATGGGTTCATCGGATAGATTTCCGCTGGTCAAAACCACGGCCGGTATATTTAACTTCTCCATCAATTGATGATGAAAAGGCATGTAGGGCAGCATCACACCCATGCGGTGAAAATTGTTGTTTACCGAAGGTGCAAGTTCTTTTTTACATTTCAATAGTACGATGGGCCGTCGCCAGGAAGTCAACAGTTTTTGTTCTTCAGGATCGACACTGTTGTATTTTTTCAATTCCTCCAGGTTCCGGAACATTACTGCAAAAGGTTTTCCTTCGCGTAATTTTCGCTGCCTCAAGCTGGAAACTACATCCTCATTGGTCGCATCGCACATCAGGTGGAAGCCTCCCATTCCTTTGATCGCAATGATCTTTCCCGATTCAACAAGTTCAACGGTTTTTGAGAGGATCGTTTTAAAATCGGTGTGCCTGTTATTATTTTCTATCAAAGTGTATTCAGGGCCACAATGGTTACAAGCCACTGGTTGGGCATGGAAACGGCGGTCGAGGACATCTGTATATTCCTTTTGGCAAATGTCGCACATGGCAA
The DNA here is from genome assembly GCA_964490385.1 of uncultured Lentimicrobiaceae bacterium. Lineage (GTDB taxonomy): Bacteria > Bacteroidota > Bacteroidia > Bacteroidales > 4484-276 > 4484-276. The sequence continues at coordinate 2,374 of CAZBDF010000184.1, forward strand.
ACACATCCATGGTTGTTTGATGGCGGTCGTAAGGCAAATCCTTGATGATAGTAAACCTTGGTCCGCAGTTGGTACAGTTTGTGAAAGGATAGTCAATTCTGTGCGTTTGATGTTTGATGTCATTCAGGCAATCGTTGCAAATGGCGATGTCGGGGCTGATTTCGGTAATCCCACTTGTGTCGTCACTGCTCTTTTTAATCCTAAAATCACTAAAGCTTTTTACAGGAATTTCTTCAAGTGAGACTTCCTCGATATCTGCGGCGGGTGGCGTCTTTTGCCGGATATCCTTTACAAAGGTTTCAATATTTTTCTTTTTGCCTTGAGCTTCAATAGTGACTCCACGGATATTATTTTCAACCCATCCTTTAATCGCATTTTCATGGGCTATCCGGTAAATAAATGGACGGAATCCCACACCCTGTACCAGCCCGGTAATTGTAATTTTATATGAAGTAATAGTATCTTTCAAATGATAAATTTAGGTTAAATGAAAAGTTCAAATTTTTAAAGGTATTGGTGTAAGTTATTGGGTATAGGTTTGTGATAATAAACTCAAAACGCTAATCTCAACACCAAATTCCAGACTCCCAACTCTTAACTGTTGAAGACCTGGAAGGTTTTATCTCAACAAACAGACGGACTTAAATTAAAATGTTCTATTATTTACTAGGCCAAACCTTCCAGGTCTCGCCAAACTCTAATCTCAAAACGCTAAACGATTAAAGCATTCACAGCAATCCATGCCATCAAACCCATGCCGGTTTCTATGCTAAGTTCGTCCACGTCAAAAGTTGGTGTGTGTAAATTTGAAACTATTCCGCGATCTTCATTCCGTACCCCCAGCCGGTAAAAACATGAGGGCACTTCGTTGGCAAAGTACGAAAAATCCTCGGCGGTCATCCTCAAGGGTAAATCCACTACATTTTCTTCGCCCAGATAATCAATTGCCCAGGCTTTAGTGTTTGCGGTAACTTCCGGATCGTTGTAAACAAACGGGTAGCCGGGATCGATATATACCTCACAACTACCTCCCATACTGTCTGCAATCGATTCGGCCATTTTTGTTATTTTTTGATGTGCTGCCTTTCTCCATTCTTCGTCAAAGGTCCTGATGGTCCCTTCAATTTTCACAAGGTTGGGAATTACATTGGTCCTTCCATCGGCAATAAAACGGCCAAAAGAAAGTACTGTTGGCATACTTGGATTGGCGTTGCGGCTGACAATCTGTTGTAAGGCGACCACTATATGTGAAGCGATCAGCACCGGGTCGATATTGTTCATCGGTTGTCCGCCATGGCCACCTTTTCCTTTTACTGTTAGGAATACTTCGTCGGTGGAGGCCATGTATTTTCCTGGTTTGAGGCCAATTTTTCCAGCTTCAAGTTCTGGGTAAACATGTTGTCCGAATACGTTTTCCGGTCTGGGATTTTCCATAGCCCCGGCTTTTATCATCTCAATAGCACCGCCAGGATAGCGCTCTTCGGAGGGTTGAAAAAACAGTTTAACAGTTCCTTCGAATTGATTTTTTAATTCGCTCAGGATTTTTGCTGTGCCCAGAAGTGAAGAAGTATGCACATCATGTCCGCAGGCATGCATTACACCTTCGTTTTGCGATTTGTAGGGGACATCGTTTTCTTCGGTGATCTGAAGGGCATCCATATCAGCACGGAGTGCAACAGTTTTTTTGTCGGGATTTTTTCCTTTAATCAAGGCTACTACCCCGGTTTTTGCTACGTCGGTTTCAACTTCAATTCCCATCCCCTGTAGTTTTACAGCTACCAGTTCGGCAGTTTTGTATTCTTCTTTCGATAATTCGGGATAGGTATGGATATGTCGCCTGATGTCGGTAATTTCTTTGAGATACTTGCCGGATAATTCTTTTATGGCTTGTTTGAGGTCTTTCATGCTTTGTTATGTAATGAGTGGCACAAAAATAGAATTTTTCAAACATTTTGTGTTGACAAATTTTAATGATTTGACTGGTTGACTTTTATATTGTTAACAAAAAGAATTTCAAAAAAAAGAAGGCCATTGCATTGGTTCTATAGTAATTTTGTAGCATGGCAGAAAATCAGAATACCCAGGTAGATCAGGAAAAGAAATTGGGAAGTGTACGTCGTCCCGGCGCGGTCAGGGCACAGGCCCAGGGCGTGTTTGAATATGGTAAAATCCCACCCCAGGCACGCGACCTCGAAGAAGCTGTTTTAGGTGCTTTGTTGTTAGAGCAAAATGCACTTTCAGCAGTTGTTGATATCCTGAAACCTGAGGTTTTTTATACCGAAGCCCACAAAAAGATTTATGGTGCAATTCACGAATTGTTTGCCAAGCAGCAGCCCATCGACCTGCTTACGGTTACGCATGAATTAAAAACCAAAGGCGATCTGGAAATGGTAGGTGGTGCATTTTACATTGCCCAGCTAACGCAGAGGGTAGGTTCGGCTGCCAATATCGAGCACCATGCCCGAATCATTATCCAAAAATTTATCCAGCGCAGTTTAATCGAGATTGCATCAGAAATCACCAAAGAGGCCTATGAGGATAGCAATGATGTGTTTGATTTGCTGGACAATGCCGAGCAAAAATTGTTTTCGGTAAGTGAAAACAATCTTCGACGCGACCATTCCGACATGCCATCACTGGTGCGTGAAGCGGTAAAAAACATTGAAGCTGCCAAAGACCATGACGGCACATACCGTGGTGTGCCTTCAGGTTTCTCAAAACTCGACCGCCTGACTGCCGGCTGGCAAAAGTCGGATTTGATTGTTTTGGCTGCACGGCCAGGTATGGGTAAAACGGCCCTTGTGCTTTCGATGGCCCGAAATATCGCAGTTGATTTTAAAAGACCCGTCGCAGTATTTTCCCTTGAGATGGCATCGGTGCAGTTGGTAACACGTTTGATTGCCAGCGAAACACGTCTGCCGGCTGATAAACTAAAAAGAGGCGAGTTGAAGGATTTTGAATGGCAGCAATTGAACGATCGCATCGGAAAGCTGATTGATGCCCCGCTTTATATTGATGATACACCTGCGCTCACCATCTTTGAACTGCGCGCCAAAGCACGACGGATGAAGCAGCAATACGCTATTGAGCTGATAATTATCGACTACATTCAATTGATGCAGGGCAGTTCCGATAAGGGCAACCGCGAGCAGGAGATTAGTAACATTTCGAGGTCCTTGAAGAGTTTGGCAAAAGAACTGGATATTCCTATCATCGCTTTGTCGCAGCTTAATCGTTCCGTGGAAACACGTGGGGGCTTGAAAAAGCCGATGCTGTCTGACCTTCGTGAGTCGGGTGCCATTGAGCAGGATGCCGACATGGTAGTGTTTATTTACCGTCCTGAATATTACAAGATTGATGTGATGGAAGACCAAACTTCATCGGCAGGAAAGGCTGAAATTATTATCGCAAAGCACAGAAACGGTGCCCTGGCAGATATTAAAATGAAGTTTATTGCCGAATTCGCCCAATTTGTAGATGATGACGAATTTGATTTTGGTACCACTGAAGCGATGCCCCAAAATGAGTCCTTTGATGAAAATGGTCAGGGCTACATCATCAGACCTTCTAAAATGAATGATGACGATGACGGAAGTAATCTCTCAGATGATGGATTGACAACTAAGTCGCCGTTTTAGGGGGCTGAAGGTTATAGGTTTTTAATGCTAAGAAGATTAGTATTTTATTTTTGAAACAATTCAGAATGCCTATGTCCCATCACCCCGCTCTTTCTATTTAATAATTGCTGTCCAGTTGTCGTAATGCTCCATTGCATCATTTAAGCATTTTATCATTCTCTCATTTTATCATTCTCTCATTTCCCCAAAATCTATCATTCTTTAATCTTACCTTTGCACCCCAATAATTTTAAAACTATGAATGCCATAATGCTTTTTATGCCCAGCGGGCCTGAATTAATTATCATCGTTGTAATTATCCTGTTGCTATTTGGAGGTAAAAAAATCCCTGAATTGATGCGTGGTTTAGGAAAAGGAGTTAAGGAATTTAAGAATGCCAGCGAAAGTGTTGGTGACGTAAAGGAAGAGATTGAAAAAACAGCTTCTGATGTCAATGCAAAACCTGCAAAGGAAAGCAATGACGAATCCAAATCTGATAAAGATAAATAGAAATAGGATTTTTATCGTACGAGCTGGCTTGAAAAACTATCTTCCCTAAACTATGGGATGCTGAATAATTAATTGAATGAAGGATTTAACTGTTGGAAAAGAAGGTAAACTGATTATGCAGTTTGCCATGCCCATGGTTCTTGGCAATATGTTTCAGCAGTTGTACAATGTTGTCGATAGCATCATTATCGGGCATTACATTGGCAAAGAAGCCCTGGCTGCCGTTGGTGCTTCGTTTCCTATAATATTTTTACTGATAGCCATGATTATTGGCCTGGGTTCCGGGTTTACAATCATCATTTCTCAATATTTTGGTAGCAAGAATATTGATCAGGTAAAAAAAACCATCGATACTACCTATATCATTCTTTTCTTCGCATCCTTGATTATTACGGTGGTTGGTATATTTTTTAGCGGCCCCATTTTCAGGCTCACACAATTACCTGAGGAAATAATTCCACAGGCATCACAATATCTGGATATTTATTTTGCGGGCACCCTGTTTTTCTTTGGGTTTAACGGAACTGCTGCAATTCTAAGGGGTATGGGTGATTCAAAAACCCCATTGTATTTCTTAATTATTTCGACACTTGCCAATATTGTTTTTGATTATTTGTTTGTTGTCCAATTTGGCTGGGGTATCGAAGGTGCAGCATGGGCAACAGTATTGTCGCAGGCCGGAGCTTTTTTTACTGCAATTATTTATTTGAATATGAAACATCCTATTGTTCAGGTCTCAATAAGGAAATACATCTTTGATCGGGAAATATTCAGAAGTAGTTTGCGGATTGGCCTGCCATCGGGCTTGCAGCAATCATTTGTAGCAGCGGGTTTGTTGGCACTTTATGGCATAGTAAATCAGTTTGGTACAAATACAATAGCAGCATATAGCGTTGCCATGCGCATCGATTCGTTTGCGTCGCTGCTTGCCATGAATTTTGCAGCTGCCCTTGCAGCTTTTGTGGGGCAAAACATTGGCGCCAATAAATTAGAAAGGGTAAAAGCCGGCCTGAAATTTACCTGGTTGGCGACATCCGCAATATCGGTAAGTATTACCATTTTGGTTTATTTTTTCGGTAACGACCTGATGATGCTGTTTACGCCAGATCCTGAGGTCATCAGGTTGGGCAACGAATACCTGGTCATTGTAAGTTCATTTTACATTGTATTTTCCACACTTTTTGTAATAAATGCCGTGATGCGAGGTGCCGGCGATACGTTGATTCCCATGTTTATCACCTTGTTCGCGCTTTGGATTATCAGGATTCCGGCATCTTATTATCTGGCTGAAAGGATGGGGCCGACCGGTATTTGGTGGGCTATTCCGATAGGATGGGGAGTTGGTATGACACTATCATATATTTACTACCTGTCAGGTAAGTGGAAAGGCAAATCGGTGGTGAAGGTGGAAGGAAAGTAAAAACCCCGGCCATAAAAAATATGTCGGGGTTTTATCAATTTATTAAATCCTTGCTTTTTACGTGCTACCCTTTTTTTAATATCTCCGAAAGTTTACGTTTCATGCTGTCGAGGTAATTCTCCCAATAGTTTTCGGTCACTTTTGTTTTCATGAAATAGGGCGTAAGGATGCAAGCCCTCATTACCCTGAGTTGGTGAACCTTGTCCCATTCGCTTTTGGGGATGCCAAGTCTTTCGGCCAATTCTGCCGGGGCATCGCCATAATCTTCAAACGAGAATTCTGTATGTGAGGTAATAAAATCATTTTTCAACACCGGACCCGACACATATGAACTCATGTTGTAAAGCGCAAGGTTAAGTTGGTTCATTTTTTCCAAATCTTTGTTCCCCTCATAATTAAAGGCAAAGTCAACCATGTTGAAGTCGGGTTTCACAAGGGGTTCCAGGATGATTTTGGTCCCATCAATATCCAAAGACTTTGTTTCAGTAATTTTTTGATAAAAACGCTGCGCCCCTTCAATGCTTGCCCCAATGAGCCGGCCATAGCCAAACATATCCATCGGAAGCACCCTGTGCGCTGCCCAAACCCCGGCGGCTGTGGCCCCTGCTTTTGAGCCTTCAAGGATATAACTTCCCAAGAGTGAGGGGATATTGGTCCCTTTTTCGAATACGTAAGCTGCAAAAAAGGAGATGGCGTCAAGCATCCGTTTATCACTCACTA
>CAZBDF010000185.1:0-8616 GCA_964490385.1 uncultured Lentimicrobiaceae bacterium
GTAATGCACCGTGGTATCAACAAAGGCCACTGCACTGTCGAGTTTGCCAACGTATTCGTTGTAAATCCCGTTTTCGTCGCTGAGGTACGAAATATAACCGCGGCCATATTCCATGGGCTGCGTTTCGTTGGCCAGGGGAGTGTTGGTTACCCTGCGCAAATGTGGGCTCCTGGTGTTATAATTCAAAGCAAAAACATCGTAGGTTTGTAACAGTTTTTCGGGCAGTTGATTGTCGCCCCATTTCAGTGTGTCACCCGGACGGTTTGAGCTGAAAATGATCTTGCTCGAATTTTGAATAAAGGCAGGATTAAGGTCATCGTAAATGTCGTTGGTAATTTGATCGTAGCTGCCCGAAGAAATATTGAAAGTAAACAAATCGGACTGGCCTTTTTGAACTGCCGAAAATACAAGGTTCCGCCCATCACCAGAGTAAGCAAGATCAACAATTTTCTCGAAACCAAAAATATTCTGGCTGGTCCACTTGCGCTCATCCACGTCATAAAAATATAGCCAAATCAAACCTTTCTTTTCGATGACCATTGCCAGTATTTGGCCTGTTGGATGCCAGGTGAGCAGTGGGTAGGAGTAATCTATTTTTTCGTCGAGTTTATATCCACCAACATACAGTTTTTTCAGTTTTCCGGTTTGCATATCGTGGAGCCACACTTTGTATTTTCCGGTTTCGTTGGTGGCAAATGCAGCATACACAGCATCGGGACTGATCTGCAATTCTGAATATTTCCTTCTGTTTTTAAATCTTTTCAAAACCCTTTTTCCATCAAGGTGAAATTCCTCTTCGGGTAAATAGGCGTTGGGGTCTTCGCGGGCGTATAAAGCACTGTAATATTCCTGCCATTCAACAAACAGGTTCTTTACCGAAATGCCCAATACGTATTGAAACCCGGTTTCGATGTTGCGGCTCACCCTGGTCATATTAATGATGTTGGGCACATTTGATTTGCCATATTTTTGTGCGATAAAATACCACAGCGAATGGCCGGCATCGGTCACATATTCGTCATCGATGGTAAGCCGGTTAAACTTACTAAACCTCCCCGAGAGGATCATGTTCCTGATGCGCATGTCAATTTCAGTATTCCAGTCTTCGCTCAGGTAAGCAATCAAACCTTTTGAATACCATTCAGGGAAATTCTGAAGTACGGTGTTCACCATTTGTGAGCCAACATTGGAACCAAAAATGGCATTGCTCAACAAAACATGCACAATGCCCTGCCTGATTTGTCGTTCAAAGTTTACTATACTTCCATCAAAGTAGAGCACAATCTTGTTTCCCAGGATATGCGTTACACCACCTATGTTGTATTCTTCGTTGGTAGAAACACCGATATTGCTTTGCTTGAGTTCGGTGAGGTTGTTAAAAATAATGAATTGTACTTTTCCTTCAAGATAAGTGTCCAGGTCACTTTCGAGGCGGCCCAATTCCTTGCTGGCATATTTTGCCGTGTGCACAGCAAGCTCTTTTCCGTTTAAATAAAAATAGGTGTCGAAGCGGTCGAATTTATAATAGGTCCAGAAAAAATCTTTGTACTGTACCCTGCTCCTGCCAAACTCCATTTGGTAACCATTGTAAAACTGGGCGTTGGATTCATTAGGTAGGAAATATGAAATAAATACAACGATGGCAAAAAGCCAGCTCAATCGGAAATTGAATTGTTGTAAATATTTCTTCATGTTTGATTTTAAAATCATTTAAAAAACAAAGAAAACGAAAACTCTGATAAAGATCACTCCGGGGCATTCATTTTCTCTGAATATTGATAACTTTGTAAAAGATAAATTATTTTTCAATTTAAGAAGTCATTGATGGTCATTCATAGTCATTGGCCGTTTACTTTTAAATGACGGCGAAGCCAAATTACGCGCATAGCACTAATGACGCACGACCACCTGCACTGAAGTTTCAGCGGTGAGTCAAGTGCATACGACGGCAAAGCCTAGTGATGAGTAGTAAATGATACGATAGATTTTTGTAAGAGGTAGATTATAATTGATAAAATAGATTTCTCAGTCGCTACGCTCCATCGAAAAGACAGGGCAGTAATAAAGTTGGGGGGAGGTGAACATCTGGCGCCCTGCGCCAGATGTTCACCTCCTCATACATCCCAAGTGAAGCCCTGTCATTTCGACCAAGACACGAAGCGAAACGCGGTGTTGCCGGGAGAAATCTATTTCAATTTACCAATTCTACTTGATGCTCAGTTTTTAGGATTTTGTGCTCGAAAATGTAAAAAAACAAATACTAATTTAACAACACATTGTTATGATAAAAGTTGAACGTAAGGTTTTTAATGCTTTCCAGGAAAATACCTACCTCGTTTATGATGAAACCGGCGAATGCCTGATTATTGATCCGGGTTGCCAGGAACCCCATGAGGAGGAGGAACTATTTGATTTTATAAAAACGAAGGGCTTAAAACCGGTTGGCCACTTATACACCCACGCACATATCGATCATATTTTGGGCAATGGATATGTGAACAGCACTTATGGTTTAAAGCCGGTAATGCACAAGGCCTCGAAGCCAATTTTTATGAGTGCCGGCGGGCATGGACGGATGTTTGGGATTGAAATAAACGAGATTGTTGAACCCGAAACCTTCATTGATGAGGGCGAAGTCATCAGATTCGGGGATTCAAGTGTAGAAGTATTATACACCCCCGGCCATGTGGATGGCCACGTTTGTTTTGTAAACCATCCCGAAAAATGGGTGATTGTGGGTGATGTTTTGTTCAGGGACAGTATTGGGCGGACTGATTTACCCACCGGCGATTTTGATCTGTTGAGCGACAGCATCCGCAATAAGCTTTACACGCTCGGTTCAGATTACATGGTCTATCCCGGCCATGGCCCCGAAACAAGCATTGGACATGAAATGCGCAATAATCCGTTTGTGCAGCCTTGATATCATTGACAGGCCTTAAAAGCCAAAAGTGCTAACATGTTAACGATTTTTTTTATCCGTTATATCCGTGCTGATCCGCGTCAGTTCTTCCCTTTTGTGTATCGCTATAGGTGCAACGCCTTTGCATTTATCCATCTTAGTTAATTTGCTTTGAAGATGGTATGCCAAAATGGGAAGCCTTCAAATTTTTGCACGTGCCAACACAACCTTTTAGGAATATAAAATAGCTTATTGTAATAAATTTATCCCACTTCTAAATAGCATTTTTAAGGCGCCGATATTCACCCCCCCCCTACTGTTCACATTTAAACATATCTAAAAAACTGCATTTGACTTCTGCTTTTTGATGTTGTATATTTGATCCCTTAATGCTGAAACCCCTAACCCCGCTTACCAGCAATCCCGAACAGGGTTTCATCTGAAACTAAAATAATTTGATGATGTGTAAATTTGGAAATTTGTGCATTGCACCACTATGTGGATAATGAAAGAAAATAATTATTCACTAAAAATGATTGCCTTATGAAAAAAATTCGAATTTTTACAACGTTAACATTTATTGCCTTGGTTTTTGGGGCAGCGTTAATTAACTCGTGCAGCAAGCAGGAAATGACCGACCAGGCTTTTACCCAAAACCAGGAAGTTGTTATGAGTGCAGCCGACATCAATTTCCAAAACAACCTTATCAGGTTTAAGGATAAGGTGGAGTATATCCGTGAAAACCCACAGTTTAAAAGTGGGGAAGTGATGAGCGTGGACAGTGCTGTTTACCTAATGGAAGCTTTGTTTAACTATACTTACGGCTATCCTGAGGAAACCTATAGCCGCTCGAAAACAGACACCGGGTACATTGTATTACAGTTGGATAATGATGGAAATATTCCATTGGAAGAAATAAACCTGAAGTTTACTGAGCTTACCAACAAAGTCAGCAACTTTTATTACAACTGCGGGTTTGAAGATAAAGGGCTGATACTAACCGGTCTTGAACAAGAATCAGTTGTGGGAAATGAGCTTACTATAATGTTTTATTCCATTACGGGAAATAAAGGCAACAGCAGCTTTCCTTTTGAAGAAGGTGATGATTGGTGGTATGGATTTGATTTGGGAAAGTGCGATAATATACCAGGTTCTGATACAACGGATGCAGCCGAACTTATCGAGAGCTACCTTGGCATTAGTTATATTTTGCCACCACCACCACCCGGTTATCGCTATACTTACGTTCCCGACGACCCCATTACACTCGAAGGAAATGAATACCCAAATCCTGAAAGCCCCACACCAAATGATAATTACACCGATTACCTGATGTATTACGCAACAGAAGCTGCTGATACCCTTACTGATGAAGTCAAATGCCTTGAACACGAAGAAATGAATTTTTATGTTTTGGGAGGGATGGAAATTATTGGCACTTTACTCCCTCAGACCTACAATAATCCGTCAAACTGGCTATTTATGAGTTGTGATTATAATGATAAAACGGAATGGATTGATAATGATGAAGTAATCAGGCATGAGGGAGTGTTCAATTATTCCTATCGATACCTTGTACCCGAATCTCAAGATCCACGTATTACATTATAAAGTGCAACCAAAATGAAGGTATTCTTAGTCTGCATGTTGTTAGCTTGTACGCTTTTTGCAAATGGCCAATACTCTTATGAATACATTTTTGATGACACTGAAAATCAATTAGTTTTTCATGGGATCGAGACTGAATATGGGGATTATTTTTTGGTTGGCCAAATAGGAAACAGCAATAGTACACATGATGCGTATATAATAAAAGTTGGGCATGGTGGAGATACACTATCACAAAGGATAACCAATGATGAAAACAACGCCTATTTAAGTTACATCCTACAATTGGAAAATAATACCTATTTGCTAATTGGGCAATCGGGCCCCATAAATTCCAACTATTATAACAATATGTGGTTTGTGAAGATGAATTCTGATTTAGAAATACTTGATGAGCGTTATTATCAACTTCCGTCTTCATATTATTTTTCGATAGGACTCAGTTATGCGATACTGAAGGAAAATGGCAACGTTATTATTTCGGGTTCTGCCAAATATACCCCACATTCTGATTTATGTACGGTTGTAATTAATAGTGACCTTGACACACTTAACACCAAATTTTACCCTTATCAGTTTTCGCAAAGTGTTGATGATTGGGTAGAAATTCCGGGCACATCAGACTATTTAATGTTAGGGGGTAAAATTGGTTTGTATGGCACTTCCGCACAAGCAATTCGATTCGATTCTTCCCTTAATATTGTTAGCATCCAAAATTTACCTATAGATCTTACTGTCCATGGATCAATTGGTCATTGGAAAGGTAGTGATGAATATTTACACTCCGGGGTTTTGAGGGATACAACCGGCACCGGTACTGATGACGACTTTAGTATTGCCGTTCAAATTGTTGATACCTCAGCAACAATTATTAAACACCGGTACTTTGGCAAACCGGATACTACAGATTATTCTGCATGGAGAAACAGTATGGCTTATTTTAATGATACAACTATTTATGTTGGTGGATTTACCATAATATTTGGTGCTACCTATGACCCGCTCCCAACCTTTTTAGAACTTTACATGATTGACAATGATCTAAACTTACTTGGATATAGCCAATATGGTGGAGATGCAAACTATCAAATGTGGGGAGTCATCCCCTCGAGTGATGGCGGTTGCCTGATGTATGGAACACGCTATGGTGTTGAAAATGGACCTTACGAAAGGGATGTTTATATTAAAAAAGTACTCAGAAAAGAAATAAACATTATTACCTCGATCGAGGAATACGCTGGCGGGGAGTTCCAAACTTCAGCTTATCCCAATCCTGTTGGCGGGATTTTAAACATCCCATTAAAATCGTCTTGGAATTCAAACAACATACATTTAAGGATTGTTGATTCAGAAGGCCGGACAGTGTACGACAAACAAATCATCGGAAAAGGAAACCTGATTACAGTAAATGTTACAAGCTTAAATCCCGGACCATACATTTATTCAGTTTACGACAATAAACAACTAGTGGTTTCGGGCAAGTTTATTAAACATAATTTACATTAAACACAAAAACAGATTAATAATGAAAAACATAAATTATTTGATTATCATATTGCTAATTGCAAGCAGTCAACTTTATGCACAATCAATCGAGGAAAGATGTATTTCATGTGGAAAGAATGAAGTAAATTTTTCAAATTTCTCAAGTGCTGTAGGGAAACAGAATACTTCTACCGGTTTGGCTTCTTTTGCTTCGGGTGAGTTAAATAGCGCAACAGGCAACTATTCTCATGCCATGGGATATGCATGTAATGCAAGTGCCAATTATTCATTTGCTTTTGGGCAAAGTACAATTGCAAGTCAGGTTTATGCATTTTCTTTAGGAAAATATTCAGAATCTACCAGTGCTGCTGCATTTTCGTTGGGAACCTATTTAAAAGCATCTGACCAATATTCTATGGTGATTGGTAAAGGTGCCGGTTATAGCAGCAGGCTCGAAAATAGTCTGCAAAATACTTTAATGATAGGCTTCAACAGCACTTTGCCAACATTTTTTGTTAGCCCTTCCGATGGTGCAGGCACTACCGGCAAAATAGGCATAGGCAACGTAACCGATCCATTGGCCAAACTCCACATTAAATCAGATGAGGAAGAGGATGCTACATTATTTCTGCAACCCTCCGATTGGGACAACAACTTTGCAGAATTACGCATGGGCATCCCGCAAAATTCAATTGTTGCCAAAAAAGATATTGGGCTTACCTTTAAAACCGGGCAAGATTTTATCTTTGAAGATGGCAATGTAGGCATTGGCATCGACTCGCCCGCCCACCCACTGCACGTTAACGGCACCCTGATGATAAGCAGCAATGATGGCAGCCTGCTGTTTGCCGGGGACGACAAAGGCGAATGGGGCGAGTGGGGCATCGAATACCAAAGCGGGGGCCTCAACTTCTGGAAACCCTCTGGCAGCAATAATTTCGGGAACTACTTCCTGTTTCTTGCCGATGATGGCAACGTGGGTATTGGCACCGGGGAGCCTGGTACAAAACTTGATGTTGCCGGCGACATCCGCTTCACCGGCCAGCTATACGATGCCAATGGTTTGTTTGCACCCAGCCCCTGGGCAAGCGATAATAACGGTTTGTATTACAACCAGGGTAATGTGGGCATTGGCACCAGCGCGGCCCCCACCGAAAAACTGGAAGTCGAGGGCAATATCAACTTTACCGGAAATTTGCTTAAAAACGGCCAGCCTTTCGAAACAAATAAATGGGAAGAAAATGGAAATGAACAGATATTTTATAACGATGGCAACGTGGGCATTGGCACGGGTGAGCCCGGTGCCAAACTTGATGTTGAAGGAAACCTTCGGGTAACAGGTTTTCAATTGGACAACAACTACGTGGAAGGGCATATCCTGCAATCAGATGCCAATGGAAATGCTTCATGGGTTGAGCCGCCGGATACTAACGATGATGACTGGGTGGTTAGTGGCGATAATGTTTACAGGGATGGAGGAAAAGTTGGCGTCGGCACATCAACGCCATCATCAGATTTACATGTAAAGAGCAACAATGTCGCCGATGAGACCACTACATTTTTGAAGATAGAAAACAACGGGTCTAATGTTTACGGATCGGGCATTACTATCATTGGCAAAAGGGAAGGTAGTGGCCCTGTAATTATTCAAAAAGCAGGCATTGGACCAAGCTATACCGACGGGGAAGGTTTGCGCCTGGCATTTTTTCAAAGGAATAAAAACAACATCAATGGTCTCTCTATTTCAACATACATGAAAATTGGTGGCCTAGTTGATTATTCCGACATCTTTGCCGAAACCAGCAGCCTGTTTTTAAGGGCCAACAAAGAGTTGATATTTCGTTCTGGAGGCAATTCACCAATACACTTCGAAACCAACGGCACCAATAGCGACGAAGGAACAACACGCTTGCAAATAAACCAGCATGGCCAGGTAGGCATAGGCACAACAAATCATGCCGACAACAATTTCACCCTCCTCACCGTAGCAGGCGGCATACATGCCAAGGAGGTAAGGGTGAACATGGAAGCAGGTGGTGGTGCCGACTTCGTTTTCGACAGCGATTATGACCTTCCCGCCATTGATGATGTTGACGCTTTCATCCAAACCAACCACCACTTGCCCGGCATCCCCTCTGCCGATGAAATGAAAGCAAAGGGCATTGATGTTGGTGAAATGCAGGTTAAACTCCTTCAAAAAATAGAAGAGCTCACTTTGTATGTAATTGAGCTGAAGAAGGAGAATGAGGAGATGCAGGAAGGTAATGCAGAAATGAAAGTTGAAATAGAAAAACTTAAGAGGAGGTAGTGATGAGAAAGCGTAATACAATAGTTGTAACAATTATCTTAATAATGGTTCAATTGTGTGCCTTAGCGCAAATTCGTAATGAATATGGGCCATTTAGGTTTGTTTATGAAGGTATGATGAACACAAATAACATGGCTGAGATTGAATTCATTGATACAACAACAAAAGAGGTCATTAGTACCTTCAACCTAATCGACAAGAATCCTTTTAATCATCTTGATTACCCAATAATAAACACTTCAAACCATGGTAATATTTTTAATCTTTATGATTTAAGTAATATTGAGCTAAAAAATGTAGGCATTCCTGGCCA
>CAZBDF010000186.1:0-8511 GCA_964490385.1 uncultured Lentimicrobiaceae bacterium
GTATTGAAAAAAATTCCATTTGCCATAGTTCATTCTTATTTTAAACAACAATAAAAATCTGTAAGAATAGAGTAACAAAGGTATTAAAATTATTTAACTACAATAGATTTTACTCCCCCTGTTGTAGGGTGCATCTCCAATTTAAAATCATTTCCTTCAATGTTTCTGACGGCACCAAACTGATTCACTGTTACCCTGGTTCTGGTTAAAACTTCGTCGTCCCATACCAGCGAAACTTCCGCTGTTTCAGGGATGCGATAAAATATTCCGGGCGTATAATTTTCAGTCTTGCCAGCTTCTGGCAGGCTACTCATTACTTCAGCTAAACCTGACACATCAAATTTTAACATAACTTTTTCGCCTGCTGCACCTCCTGCTTCGCTAACTCCGGTATTCGATGCAAAATTGAACAGGTTAGCAGCGTTTGATCCTGTACTATTTTCAGGGATGTAATAAAAGGTAAACTGGTCGTAGCTTGAAAACGATTTCCCCCTGAACAGAGCCATGTATTCAGTTTCCTGCTTTTTAAGTTCGCCATCCATGTAGGCAATTGTAGCTGCGGAATATGCTGTTTCCTGAAACCCGGTGAGTAAGCGATGACGCGCTTCCCTGAGTTCCTGAATCCTGAACATCGCTTCTGACGCCAGTTCTTCATTGGTTTTATCGACAATGCGGGTACGGTAAAAAAGCTTTTGCGTCATCACAGTGTCAACTGCAACTTTGCGAATGATGGTATCTACTTTTGCACGTATCTTACTGTTGATCAAAAAATCGCCCTCGCTCCTATCAAACTCAATTTCCTCACTAATCACAATTTGTTCAGAATTTTCTTCTGAGAACAACTCAGCATCAAGATTATTGGCACTGACCAAATAACCTGATTCATCCAATACTACCAGCAACATCTTTAGTTCCTTTGATGAAGGGTAGCTGGCCTGGATGTAGTATGCCTGTTTTGGATCAGGTTCAATTTGTGTACTGATGCTGAGGTCTTCGATTTCGTAGGATGAATTGTCAAAATTTATCGCATCATCAATACCGAAAAACCGTTCGGCATATTCAGAAAGCGGCCCTTTAAGGTGCTCATCAATTCGTACTGCAACATCCACTTTTATTACTGTACGTGGCAAAACGTAAATTATTCCATCGCTAGCAGGAGCTGCTGCAGAGGTCTCAATATGTGTTACATTGATTTGTCCGTAAAGCTGCGAAAATGCAAGGCTAAAAAGTATCCCAAAAAGTAAAGTGTATTTTTTCATGCTGATGTAGTTGTGCTTGATGAATAAATCAGGAATATAAATCCTGGTTTTGAAACGCAATATCAAAATGATTATTTCAGAAAGAGCAATTCCCTGTATTTTGGCAAGGGCCAGAGTTTGTCGTCCACGAGCAACTCAAGTTTGTCGGTGTGGTACCTGATCACATCAAAATACGGGAGCACATTTTTATTGTAATAAAGTGCCTGTTCCTGAATATCCGATAATTTATTGGCCACTTTGCGCTGGTTGATCATATTATGCACATTCTCTTTGATTTCGGTAATATGCTCCGAAATATCCTTGATGGACTGAATCTGGTTTTTCGACAGCTTGACAAAGGTTTTATGATCGAGTACCTCCTTCAAGCCTTTCACATTATCTATCAAAATATTTTGGTATTGAATGGCAACAGGAATAATGTGGTTTGTTGACAGGTCGCCAATTACACGTGCTTCAATCTGGATTTGTATGGCATATTTTTCCATTTTGATTTCCTGCCTTGCTTCCAGTTCCCTTTTTGTAAGAATGTTATGCCTTTCGTAAAGATCGATAGTATCATCGGAAAAGGCTTTTATCAAAGCATCTGGTGTTGATTTCAGATTGGAGAGGCCACGTTGAGCAGCTTCTTTTTCCCACTCTCCGCTATATGAATTGCCTTCAAAACGAATGGCTTTGCTTTCGACAATATACCTTCTTAATACCTGCAAAATGGCACTTTCCTTTTTTACCTTCTTGGAAATTAGTGCATCCACCTCCTTCTTAAACTGAATTAACTGATCAGCAAGAATAAGGTTAAGCGGTGTCATTGCTTTTGAACATGTGGCTGAGGAACCCACAGCCCGGAACTCAAATTTATTTCCTGTAAAAGCAAAAGGTGAAGTCCTGTTCCGGTCGGTATTGTCCAACAGGATTTCCGGTATTTTCGGAATATTGATATTTAACCCTGATTCGTTGCTGTTTTTAATCTTGCCTTGCTTTTCCAGTTCATTCAACACTTTGGTAAGTTGTGTTCCGATAAAAGCAGAAATTATTGCGGGTGGCGCTTCGTTGGCACCCAAACGATGATCGTTGCCGGCTGAAGCAACAGCAGATCTAATCAGGTCAGCATTGGTGTGAAGTGCCTTTAAAATGTTTACTAAAAAGGTTAAAAACTGAAGATTGGATTTTGCATCCTTGCCCGGCGACAGCAGGTTCACACCAGTATTGGTCGAAAGCGACCAGTTGTTATGTTTACCAGAACCGTTGACACCAGCAAAGGGTTTTTCGTGCAGCAATACCATAAAGTTGTGCCTGTTGGCGATACGTTTGATCAAGTGCATGAGCAGCTGGTTGTGGTCTACCGCAAGGTTGGCTTCCTCATAAACCGGTGCACATTCGAACTGGTTAGGGGCAACCTCGTTGTGGCGGGTCTTTACCGGAATTCCCAATTTATGGGCTTCAAATTCAAACTCCTTCATAAATTCCATAACCCTTGCCGGGATTGTTCCGAAGTAGTGATCGCTCAATTGCTGATCTTTGGCAGAAGCATGGCCAAAAACTGTGCGCCCGGTAAGTACCAAATCGGGCCGTGAATTATAAAGCGCGGTGTCAACTAAAAAGTATTCCTGCTCCCATCCCAGGGTGGCATTTACTTTTGTAACGTTTTTGTCAAAGTATTTACAAACCTCAACGGCAGCCTTATCGATAGCGCTTAAAGCCTTGAGCTGTGGTGTTTTAAAGTCGAGGGCTTCGCCGGTGTAAGAAACGAAAATTGTTGGGATACAAAGTGTATTATCTAAGATAAAGGCTGGTGATGTTGGATCCCAGGCTGTATATCCCCTGGCTTCAAAAGTATTGCGAATGCCGCCGCTGGGAAAACTGGATGCATCAGGTTCCTGTTGTATCAACTCTGTCCCGCGGAAGTTTTCCATAGCTTTGCCCCCATCAATCGGATTGATAAAAGCATCATGCTTTTCGGCGGTTGACCCGGTGAGTGGATGAAACCAGTGTGTGTAATGTGTGGCCCCTTTGCTAATGGACCATGCTTTCATTGCTGCTGCTACCTGGTCGGCAATCTTGCGCTCAATCTTATCACCAAGATTTATGGCATTCATCACCTTATCGTAAGCCTCCCTTGTCAAGTATTCGCTCATTGCAGCGTCACTAAAGGTCAACTCGCCAAAATAATCAGAGATCTTTCCGATGGGGATGTCCGCCTTTAAAGGTGTGCGACCAGTAATACTTTCGAGGGCTTTGAATCTTAACATAGTTGGATATTATTTGGTATTGCTATTTTGATGATAATTATCTTTGTTTGGAGAAACAATAATCGGCGAAAATAGAGATTTTAAGTCTTCGATGTTATTGTGAGATGTTAAGATTTTATTAATTAGTGTTCGTCTATAAAGTCCAACTTCTGCGTTGTTGCTCAAAATCCAAATCCTCAAATACATTAGTATTCTGCGGTTTGAATTTTTCACACGCCTTGAATTTGAACTTTATAGTTCAAACACTCGACTGTATGGACGAACACTAATTCGTGTTCGTCCATAAAGTTAGTGTTTTTGCGTTGCCCCGGCATTTATGCCGGGGAATAATAAATTCGACACTCGCCTCCCCCGCCTTTTCGCTGTTGCTGCCTTCGGTAGCAACAGCGAAAAGGCGGGGGGTATTCATACTATTAATTCAATCCCCGACTTGTGCCATAGGTATCCCTTTGGGAAAAGTCGGGGCTACGGATTTCTCAAAAAATCTACTTTATGGACACGCACTAATTACACCTAAGATGAAAATAATTTACCACGAAACTGACTTGGCGTTACCCCTGTTTCGTTTCTAAATGCCGTGTAAAAAGATGACCTTGAGTTAAAACCCGATTGATGTGCGATACCTTCAATTGAAAATTTGCTGTACTTAGTATCTTCCAGCAGGCGCTTGGCTTCCTCTATTCTATACCTGTTAATAAAATTGTAAAAATTGTTGCTTAGCTTTTCGTTCATGGCCTGCGATATTTGCTTCCTCGGAAATAAAACTTCACTTGCAACATCGGTTATTTTTAATTCAGGGTTTAAAAACAGTTTTTTTGTTTGCATAATATTTTCCAGCACATCAACAATTTTTTTCTTTTCTTCTTCCGATAGTGCCGATGCAACGTACTTATTATTAATTCCCTCGGCCACATTAGTTTGTTGCTGTATTTCATCCCGCCCCTGATCTTTTACTTTATGGCTGTCCCCATCTGTATGTGCCATATCGGCAACTTTAATTTCATCATAAATATCAATTTGCCTTAATCCTGCGAAACCTAAAAAAGCAGTAATTACTATTGTTGCAATATTATAAGCGATACGGACAATGATTGCGTCCACGGCATCGGTTTGCAAAAGTGTGTTGTTTATCACCAGAAGGGCAAAGAAAAGCCCGGTGCACCAAATCAACCAGTTGAGTTTTTTCTTTTGAAGGTTTGAAAACACTTCCCTAATCTTCTTTTTATGTTGAAGTATTTCTTTTATAACCAGGTAAAGATAAAACACAATTTGAAGGGCAAAAACCCCGAAATTCCATAAATAATATATGTAGGTGCATAACTTTACCATCTGGCCGCTCCCGGTTTCTGCAAACCCATATATAATAAACCACTTTGATTGTTCGGGAGTTAACATCAGGAAAACCGGGGTATTTATCATGAAAAATATTAAAGCCGGGAGAAAATGGAGCAGCTTCCTGCCATCGAAAGAAAAATTTTCGTTGGTCAACGATTTAACATACAAATAAAACAGGGGGCAGAGGGCCAATACTGCCGGGACAAAAAGGTGATATAGCAAAATAGTGGCCTGATAATCCCCCAAATAATACATACCTAAAACCAGGTAATAAATCCAGGCATCCAGAAAAAAAACTGCCAGGATTTTTTTTGAAGTGGGTTTTGAACGTCCATAAAAAAACAACAAGAAAGTAAATAGCAAAAGCTGGTAAATTCCAATCGTGATCAAATTTCTATCGATGTTTTCCAGGTTCATTTCATTTATCTTGTTCAACAATATTAATAATAATAATCCATTATTCGGACATATTTAAAGGATTTGTAAACTAACTGATAGTTAACCTACCCAGCTCCTCAATCCGTTATTCGGACAACTTCAAGTTGAGTATGAGCAGCTTAATTTTTATTTTTGATAAAACTTAACCTGGGGATCATACCCGGAAATCCTGATGGAAATATTTTTAATATAAAATAATAATCATGAAAAAAATTACTTTTCTAAGCTTTCTTTTATTAGGTTTCCTTTTGGGAATTACAATTAACGGTTTAAGCCAAACAACAATCTGGTCCGAGGATTTTTCGGCTTATGAAGAATTTACGGGCATTGAAGGCCCTGGTGTTGTATATATCGGCGATTATCCCGCCGGAGTAAGCAAATGGTCACTCGATGTTTCATCATGTACATTGTACAATTCAGGTGATTATATTAAAACCGATTACGGAAAACTGCAGTCACAGGATTTAGACGGGCCGGCTATATGGCAAAGCGAAAGTATTGATTTAACCGCATACTCAACAGGAGCAACATTCAGCATCAAGTTTTACGAATACTCAAGCATGGAGCCTGAAGATTATATTGATGTGCATTATCAGCTTAACGGAGGTGATTTCGTATTAATCCCCAACTGGAATGGCCATGGATCAGATACTCATACTCTTATTGATGATTTTAATAAAGGCACAATAATTCAATCTGTAAGTGCATGTAGCAACCTTGTAATTAGAGTTACTTTTAACAACGATTCGGGTTTTGAAGAATTTCAAATGGATGATATATTTGTTTATCCCAATATGGAATATGCTTCATCAACAACTGTTCAAAACATAAATAAAATTGCCCCCAATAGGACCAACAAGAATATCATAGCTATTGAAATTGAAACAACAGGTACTTTAAATCCATTGAGCATTTCAAGTTTTACTGTAAATGCAAATGGTTCCAGCACACCTGTTTCCATTAACATTGAAAATGCAAAAATATACTATACAGGAACAAGCAATACCTTTACAACAGATACCCAATTTGGTTCAACCTATACCACACCAACAACCTCAAACTTCGATATTACGGGTACACAACAATTATCGGGAGGAACAAATTATTTCTGGCTTACTTTCGACACAAAAACAGGTGCGACATTAGGGGAACTTATTGATGCCGAATGTGTTTCGTTTGTGATAGATGGAACAACGGAAAACCCAACCCCAACTGCCCCCACTGGTTCGCGTACTATGGCGGCCCCGCTATCGGGGGATTATACAATAGGTGCTGCCGGCGATTACACTTCATTTACAGATGTTGCCAACGAATTGAATGACCTTGGAATAAGCAGCACAGTTTCTTTTTCAGTAGCTTCAGGAACTTATACCGGGCAAATATCCCTTTCTGCTATCAGCGGGACTTCTGCTACCGACACTATTGTTTTTCAATCCAGCTCAGGCAATCGTGCCGATGTTGTACTACACTATGAACCAACAAGCGGTCCGGCAAATTATATCCTGAAATTTAACGGGACCGATTACATTACTTTCCAAAACATGACATTAAAAAATACCGGCACATCTGCTTACGGAAGGGTAGTTGTTTTTGCAGGGGCAACCGATAACATCAATTTAACCGGATGCAATATTACCGGGCGCGATACCGATGAGGATAGTTATGATTATAATGTGATTACCGGGGAAAGTGGCATAGGCAATATGGCTTCTAATATTACTTTTAGCAACGATACCATTTGTTATGGTAGCTACGGCTTGGTATTCCAAGGATATAATAGCGATAACCTTGAAACAGGTATCAAGATAAACAATTCTGTTTTTGAAAATTTTAATTACGCAGGTATCTTTGCAAAATATCAGGATTCAATTGTTGTCCATCACAATAAATTAACGAGCAAAGGTATTTACGATTATGAATATGGGATGTTTCTGATGTATTGCTATGGAGGTTACGAAATTACGGCCAACATGGTTTTCCTTAGTGCCGATGGCTTTAATTGCGGTATTAAATTACTTGATTGCCATGCCTCGGCTACACGCTATGCACTTATTGCCAACAACTATTTAAGCCAGGTATCAAATGATGGTGCTTACGGTATGGAAATAAAGGATTGCAGCTATCAAAAAATATATCACAATAGCATTAATATGCGTTCATCCGCAAAGGGTGGTCCAGGCGGGAAATCCTATTCTACGGTCGGTTTCTATTTAGATTGTATGACGAATCCACTTTATACACATATTGAAATTATAAACAATATTGTGAAAAGCCCAGAAAAAGTAATTTCAGTAACAAATAGAGCAGTTAACAATAATTATTTGGAGGAAAGTAACCACAATGATTTTTACACAACAGGCGGAGCACTTGGCGATTGGGGTGATATTAGTTGTGCAGATTTGGTAGCATGGTTTTTAGCAAGCGAGAAGGATGGAAATTCTGTTTCGGTAGATCCTCAATTTCAAAATAGCACCAGTGTTTTAATAGAAAATCCGAACCTTGCAGAATTAGTTCCAAAATTATCAGAAGTCCCATGGGATATTCATAAGCTTGGAAGATATAATAATACAACACCCGGAGCAACAGTATATTTTAATAATGTGTGGTTAGGTGTCCATAGTGACGCATGGAACGACCCTCGAAACTGGAGCGATGGTGTAGTACCTGATGAAAATGATGATGTAATAATTTGTCCGGGAAAGCCCTATAGTCCTAGATTAACAAATGATGCAAGTTGCAAATCAATTGCAGTCGAGGGGGATGTGTGGTTTGATCTTGGAGGTCATACACTCAATGTTGGAGGTAATTATAGTGAACCTGATGATTCTAAGGCATTAGTTTATAATGGTTGGGTTAATATTAATAATTCAGATAGTGATCAAAAAACGATAAACAGCGGAGGTGATGGAATAACTCTTCCCAATATTAAATTTGATGACAATTCAAACACAAAAAGTAATGTCGGTATAACGGCAGAAAATGTAATAGTTAGTACAGGTGCAACACTAAATATGAATAATAAAAAACTAAAAATCAGCGGAAATGCCGATTTTTCAGGTGGAACGGTTTCCAATACAAATGAAGTTAGGCTCACTGGTGATGAAAATTCTGAACTTACAACCGGTGGCAACTTTTTAGAAAGTGTGGTTGTTGACAAAGACGGGAATACTGTAGTTACCTTGCAGGATGCCCTGGTTGCACATGCCTTACAAATACTTAAAGGCAAAATGATT
>CAZBDF010000187.1:0-8508 GCA_964490385.1 uncultured Lentimicrobiaceae bacterium
AATTAAACCTATTTACATAAATGATTTGCTTCAATTCTATAGCAGCTAAATAGATACAATTAGATAATCAAACATTCAGCCATTCAAACATTCATTCATTCTATCATTTAATCATTCTCTCATTCACTTCTCCCCTTCCTGTTCGGCCATATATCTTGCATCTTCCCTGATTACCTGATCGAGGTTTTTGCCCTGTTCATTGGCCTTTTTCTTTACGCTTTCAAGCCAGGATGGATCATTTTTAATCAAATCTTCATATACCTTAATTTTCGCTTCAAGCGGATCAATGCTTTGGAGTTCTTGATTGGCTAAATATTCAGCATCGGTGTTAATCATCGATTGCAAATCCATTTTAAAATAATCAGCCTTTTCTTTTATCTGGTTCAACCAATTAGGATCAGACTGTATTTGCGCTTCAATTTTTTTAATAAGGTGATATTTTTTGTGGATGGCCGGGTAATCAGAACTAAAAACATAATTGGCATCTTTGGTCAATTGATCATCAAAACTTATCCCATTTTCAGTAGCTTTGCCTTCAAGGGTTTTAGCCCACTCTTCATTGTCACCAATCACGCCACGGTAATAATCCAGTCCATACCAGGTGAGGTAAGTTTCGGGTTCTTCGGTAAAAGCCTGGTAGCGGGCCTCATTGTGGATCGCCTGCTCCAGTGTGATGTTTTCTTTTTTTGTTTGATTTACAATTCCATCAAACCAGGTGGCATCAAGCCGGATTTCATTTTCATAATTATAAATAACATCACCCGAATATTCAGGAGAATAGAGGTCGTAAACCTGGTCGATAAATCCCCAATCGAATTTGTATAGGAAGCGTTCGGTAACACTTAAAATAATGATGTCCTGTTTTTCGATTTCAGTTTTAAGGTTGAGTTCATTCACCCATTTTTCACCGAAATAAAACTCGGGATAGACCTTGGCATTGAAATACCAGAAAGCCTCGTTGGCAAAAAGGTGTTTCGGGATGCGGGTATTAAAAAAGTTCCAGTAATAGCTATCGGCAACAGCCAGGACCATCGGCTTTTCTGAAGGTTCATTTTCATCGAAAGAGAAAACCGGGTAGGGCATTGTAGCCTGGGGAAGTTGCCACAATAAGTTCATGGTTTTACCAACATCATAATCGCTGTCGGAAATGCTGTCGCCAATAATTATATCCTCAACTTTGTATTGCGGCAAGCTGATGTTTCTGGCCTTTTCGATGTAGGAAGTTAAAGTATCGGCAACAAACGGAATGCTGTATTCGCTCCAATGGATGCCATATTTTGGATAGAGCAAGTAGGTGGAGGTATCTTTCATTTGCCTGAAATACTTATTCAGGTCAATATGTGTGAGCTCCAAATCATTTGCCTTTTGGGCGATGTACTCGTAATTTGATAAAGTGATACTATCGTGCAGGTACCTATCGGGGATAAAGTCAGGGTAAAATCTTGCTTTGCTGGGTTCGAGGATGAAAAGGAAGTCGATATCGAATTGCGATTTTAGATACTGCTGCAAGAATTTCAGACGGTTCAGTTTTTTATTGAGGGTTGTTTTCCCAATGAAATCTCCACCAGTGTAGGCACGGATGTAATCGTATTCGAAAACCATGTGGTCTTTCCCAACTACTACACCTTCGGCATTGGCTTTGCTGAAAATGCTGAATTCGATCTGGTTGTTGAGCCGGACGAAAAAATTCCTAAAACCAATGTGGTCTTCAAGGTAACTATCAAAACCTGCCTGGAAAGTTCCATCATTCCAGGAGTTCCATGTAAAAGCCGGGCGTTGTTTTAATACAAAATCCCCGCTCAGTGGACGTACTTCAAATATTTTAAAGCGATGCTGCATGGCGGGTAAGGCCAGCAGTGCCAGTAGGAATATGAATAATATGTTTTTAATAGTTTTATTCATCTTTGTTCATCAGCCAATCATATTCTTAAATATAAACAAAATTGCTTAAATCCTTTATTTTATGAATCCTCTACGAGGATTATGTTTGTCTTTTGCTCGTTATTGTTACAATTATGGAACCTCTACGAGGTTTAATTCCAAACTTCATCACTTTAGTAGAAATGTCCGTAGGACATTCATAATTGTAACATTGGTAATATAATGCCTGTCACAACCCCGTATGGGGTTGCATAATTTTGTTTTTATTCCTAACCATATTTTCAAATAATCTCTACATCAAATTACCCTAAAACCTAAAATAAATAAACGGGTTAAAACCTGATGATGTGATTGAAGCAATGCAAATTATTGTAAATATTATTGCCGCAAGTGTCATGCCTGCTAAAATCCATGTTTTCTTTTCCTTCGTCAAAACCTGCATCCACCATTGTTCGATCCTGCCAAAGGCAGCAATAAAACCAAATACAGCTCCCATTACCATCATGGTTTTAAATTCCATATCGAAATAAATATCCGTGGCAACCCCGTCAAATGCAAACATCCGTTTTATGTAATCAAAAGCGAAAGTCAATGTTTCGGCCCTGAACAGCACCCAACCGATGAGGGTGATGAAATAGGTAATGATGATACTGGGATATTTCCCGATAGCTTTTGTAAAATTCAAAAAGAACATCCTGTCGGCGATAAGGAAGAACCCATGAAAAGCTCCCCACACCACGAAATTCCAGGCTGCGCCATGCCACAACCCTGAAATCAGGAATACCACCCAAAGGTTAAAGAACATCCTCCATTTTGAAACCCTGCTTCCACCAAGCGGAATATACAAATAATCGCGCATCCACCTTCCAAGTGTGATGTGCCAGCGTCTCCAGAATTCGGTGATATTTTGAGAGATGTACGGGTTGTTGAAATTTTCGGGGAATTTAAATCCAATCATACGGCCAATTCCAATGGCCATATCGGAGTAACCGGAAAAGTCGTAATAAATCTGGAATGAATAAGCCACTATGCCCACCCATGCCATGGGAGTGGAAATGTCGCCGGCCTGCATGGCAAAGATCTTATCCACCTGCTCGCCCAGCACATTGGCAATCAATATTTTTTTTGATAAGCCCACTACGAACCTGAAAAACCCAAGCAGTCTCGCATCTATATTTTCAAAAGCGCGGCGGTCTTCTATCTGGTCGGCAATTTCGTTGAACCTGACGATGGGGCCGGCAATCAACTGAGGGAACATCAGGATGTAGAGTGCGTAGTCCCAAACTTTTTTTAGCGGGGCATGTACCTTTCGGTAAACATCCACTGAGTAAGTGAGCTTTTGAAAAGTAAAAAATGAGATTCCAATGGGAAGTGCCACATAGATCCATCCGACTGTCCCAAATCCCAACCATTGCAAAATTTCGTTAAGGTTTTCAACAAAAAAATTGGCGTATTTAAAATAGGCCAGCATGCCCACATTCAGGATTACCGATGCGGCCAGCAATGCCCTCCTTGCTTTGCGCAGCGTGGACTTGTGCATGAGGTCAACGATGTAATAATCGATGAAAATAGAACCCAGCACGATAAAAATGAAATCGGGGGCACCCCAGGCATAAAAGAAAATACTGGCCAGCAGGGTAAAAATATTTTTGAATTTTCGGGGCAGCAGGTAATAGGCAATCAGGAATGCCGGCAAAAAATAAAGTAAAAACAGACTGCTGCTAAATACCATTAGATTTGGGTGAATTTTTTAAGGCTGCAAATGTAGGAAAGAAAGTCCCGAAAAGTAGGAATTTTTCAATTTTCGTAACTTTTCGAGGATGTTCCGAATCCTCGGATTCGTGAATCCGGGACTCGAAAAACAATGAAATCAAAGATTTCTGGTTTTTCGGCATTTGGAGTGCCTAAAGTTTGGAGTGCCTAAAGTTCATAGAGTGAACTAAAGTACTTGGAGTTTAAAGTTGAGCGTTTGACTTCAATAACTGCTCATAAATTTGGGGTGAATTTTTAACTGCGTCC
This sequence comes from uncultured Lentimicrobiaceae bacterium, assembly GCA_964490385.1. GTDB lineage: Bacteria > Bacteroidota > Bacteroidia > Bacteroidales > 4484-276 > 4484-276. Next base: position 3,901 of record CAZBDF010000187.1, read on the forward strand.
TTTGCGAACTTAGCGGTTTTGTTTTAAGTTTTGAATTTAGAGCGCTTGGTTGTTTTGACGTTTCCATGTTCTGCGAACGCTGAAAAGTCATTTGATTATGGAGTTTGGAGTTTTTGAATTGTTCTGATCACCAATCACCAATCACCGACCACCAATCACCGTCCACTGACATCTGATTACCGATCACCAACTACTACTCACCTTCCTTATTCCATCTTCACCATTTTTCCGGTACTCACGGTATTCCCTGACTTAAGCTGGTAAATGTAAATTCCGGGGGGAACTATACTGTTCCATTTATCTTTTGCATCCCATTGCACGCTGTAAGTTCCGGGCGAAAGTAGCTCGTTTTGTAGTGGCATCTTCATCAGGTTTCCACTCAGGTCATAAATTTCGATATCAACTACTGAGGTTTCTTCCAAAGAAAACGCAATGCTGGTTGATTGTTTAAACGGATTGGGATAGCAGCTGATTTTCCCCGGTAAAAGTTCGCTGTTAATTGCTTCCTCTATCCCAACAAAATAATCACCAAGTCCAAAGAAAACGAGTATGTTTTTCATCAGCATTTCACGATCATCAGAAGTGCTGTCAGTTTCGAGGCTACCAAAATCAATCATTGAACCGATGGTGCGATAAACGCCATTGTCGTTGGCTACTTCGCATGAAAGATATGAAGAAGTGTCGAGCATGAAAATACTGAAAGCATTGCCGTGAGGCTCGAGATAATACGGGGTCATTGAATATTGCCCGGTAAAATCGAAGGTCATATCTTCAGTAAAAGTACCTTCAATACCTACAATTTGCTCAAAAGTTGTCCATGGTACATCAACTTTCCCCAAATTGAATTTCGAATGAACTGCAGTAGCGGGATCGAGGTGCCAGGTTACCGCGCCCTCCATGTAAAGGTTGCCACCATCATCCAGATATTCAGCGAGCAAGATGCCTTCTGCAGTCGAAAGGGGAGAACTTGCATAGAAAGTACCCAGCGATAAAAATATGGATTTGTAATGCTCCAGGTGTTCTGGCAATGAATCGGCAGCATAATATTCCATATCAAGTCCGTCAAGTGCCTGATGCAAAGCATCGGAAGACATGGTATTTTGTGCTTTATTGATGACAAGAACCGGCAATTGTCCAACAAAAAAGGTAAAAGCTTCAGATACCAAAAGCTCAGGGTTGGCAGTGATATTGAGCCCGAAATTGGCCTCATGGATCAATGGGGTATTCTCATCAGTGGAAACGGAAAAAGCCAGTTCAAGGCTTTCGCCGGGTTTGAGGTCTCCAAAACTTTGAATAGCCGGATCGTTTATGGCAATGTAGGAATCGTTGATGAACAACTCGCCAAGAACATCATCAGCATTTGCAGATCCATTGTTGGAAATGGTGAGGTAAAAGTCAACAGTTTCTCCGGGATCAAGTTTATTGTTGTTATCGTCAACAATTTTGTAATTAGCTAAAAATAAACCAGGAGCGCGCGATTCAAAAAATATTTTTCCTGTCCAGTCGGCTTCATCAGCTTGCAGACTTGCTTCCAGTAAAAATGAGTACATGTCGGGGCAGTTAGGGGAGACCTGCATTGCAAACGCATTTTCGATGGTTTTTTCAGTACCAGGATAGATATCCCCAAAACCTGCCTGGTTAGCAGTGATATCCAAATGCAGGTCGTTATTGTTGATGTTCATCACGACATCATGAAAGGTGCTGCTGAAAATATTTTTAACAGTAACATCAATGTTCACTTCTTCCCCAAACTGGACAATGGAATCGCTGCCGGCATGTATTTTATACGAAAAGATCAATCCGTCCGAAAATTGAAGTGTTTTAGTGTCCGAAATCTGTTGATCATCAGTAACACGAAAAGTAAGATTGTAAATGTTGTCATCCATTTGAGGTGTACCCGTTAGTAGTCCGTTTTCATCCAACAATAGCTGCGATGGTGGTAAATCCGGAGTGAGCCTGTAAGCTCCCCAATGAGGCAAGATATCGGTGTTGCCCGATCCCAAAAGTTGAAAGTCAGTAAGGTTGCCCACCGATACGCCAGAATACCACAGGAAATCTTCATCCACCTCAATATCATTAAAGTAATATTCGATGTTGCCATCAGGGTAAAGAATAACCGCAAACTCTGCCTCGCCAATCTCGCCCTGATTGTCGTAAAGAGTTGTCTTCCACCTAAAGGCAGCATAGTTTTCGTTGCCCTCGTACCACATTCCATCACTTCGTAGGGGCGGGGGAAAATATTTAAGGGGTTTGCTCAAAAATCCTGAAACACATTTCATGCTTCTGAACAAAAGATAGGGATCGTTATAATAGGGCCATGGATACAAATCTTCTTCAAACATAATGAACCCACCCCGATGAATATACAGTTGACTGTAGTTGCTTCCGTAAAACGGAAAGTCGAATTCAATTTCGTGTTTGGCATATTCCAGGTGTTGATATGCCGGCTCCAATATCTGCTCGTCAATTTGCGGAAAATCAGCTTCAAAACTCTGCTGGTAATAATTAGTTTGCAATTCCCACTTGTAATCAGGGCTTCCGTTTTCAGCATCGAGTTGTACTTCATAGGGCTCACCGGCCACGGCAGCCGGTAACTCGGTGGTAGTAATATTTATTTTTTCAAATGCAGGTGTGTGGTTGACTGAAAGCCTGGTATATCCATTTCCTGTGATAGGAATGTTCTCATCTTCGCAAAGTATTTCATTGCTTCCATTGGTGTAATCAACAACCCAATACCTGAGTATTTCACCCGATCCGGCATTATTTGGATCATTTTCGTGCACAACCAAAAAGAACTTAGCCTCCTGCCCCGGATTGACATAACTCAACAATGGTGTAATATCCAATCCAATTTCGATGGTTTTATTTTCTTCAAACTCGCGCCCGCCCTGCATATAGTAATGATCGCCCTGGTAATTAAACACGCTGAAATCAATGAGGTGTTCGGGGATGATATCATTCATATTGGTTGACAGGCCGGCCATGATTTTGATTTTCTCCCGTGAGTCGTGTTTGAGCAAAACCCGCATCGTTAGTTTAGGTTCATTGCTCTCTTTCACATCCAGAACATGAGCGCTATGGTTCCAGATGCCGCCATCAATCAGGTCGTCGGCAAGCACTTTGTACATCAGGTAGCAAAATCCCGAATCGGCCCAGGTTTCGCCATAGCTGTTTGCAAAGCGCACACCTCCAATCTCCCAGTCTTTCATATCAACAATGCCATCTTCGTTGATGTCGATATCATTGGTAAACTGGCCATCGGCATTGTAATCCCACCTGATGCTGTCGTTGTATCCCACGATGGTCATGGCATGTGTGGCATTGGATCCTAAAAACTGAGGTAATACGGCCATTCCGGAATCCGGTGTTCCTGGTTCCAGATGGGTATATCCGTAAGGGCTTCCGGCATAATAATTTGCTACTCCGCCAATCTCTGAACCATCAAGGTGGCTGTTTAGCCAGTGTTTCAAGGTTTCCAAACCTTCGGGGGTACCAACTTTAATCTGGCTCACACTCCTGATCCGGTTTTTCATTGCAGCATAATATTTTTCATACCCGCTAATCCAGGCAATGCCTTCGTCAATGAAAAGGCCTCCATAATCGTAAGCCGTTGGCGTACCCAAGGTTTTCAGGATTTCGAAACTGTGAAGGTAGCTCACGCCATACCAACCGTTCCCACCATTCATAAAATTCCATGTAAAATGTGATGGATATTGGTTGATGGAAGTATCGGCAGGCAAATCCCTAAGGCGGTCCATTTCATAAGTAAAATTGTAGGCTATCCCGGCACTTTGCCCACATGATGCACCCTCCTGACTAAAGATTGGCCTGAAATAAGGATATTCGGAATTATCGAGTTTGTATGGAAGGTCGCGTGTATCATAGCCTATAGGCATTTTGAGTTCAGGAAGGTTGCTCAACAAGAGTGAATCGGTTTGGTTGAGAGCAGTGGCATCTTCTTTACCAACAAAAAGATGGACCTGCGCTGGAACAGCAGTGCAAAAGATGACTAGAAGTAGGGCTATGGTTTGTCTCATTTGATGTCTGCTTAGTTATCTGAATATGAAATTAGCGTGAAAATAGAGCAATTATCAATTTGGGGATGAAAAAATAAGGTTTCGGTTAAATCTAGTCAGTAAACGGAACAGAGGTTTAATAATTGTTTTCAGGTATTACCCAAATAAAACTGATGTTTGAAGTGCCTGAATGAAGGGTTATAAAATAGAACGCGGATGACACGGATTTTACTGATTTACACAGAGGTCTTTACTTTATCTTATGATATCCCGCACGTGCGGGATCAAAATAGTGTGCATTTGCAAATATTTTTCATCCAATTGTTTAAGTGAATAAGGTTGGTATTTCATGGGGTGCGGTTTTGTATTAAGGTTGAAGAATAGGATCCATATGGGCTAACTTCGTGTTATAAGGATTAATTTTGCTAACTACTTTTTGTCAGAGGCAAAAAAACCTTATTTATTTTCTGCCCCTAAACCTTAGTACAATAATTTCCACCTATTTGAAGCAACCTTATTCCCTTATTATAGTTAGAAGAAAGGAGGTCGGTTTCTAATAAATATGATTGGTAATTTTTTCTTCCAGCTCATC